>JAESSL010000199.1 GCA_016764135.1 Alphaproteobacteria bacterium | reverse complement strand
TGGTTCCGTAAAGCTGGCGGGGGACGGGTCATTTGCATTGGCGGATCGGCCGCCCGCGCCGCCGCCAAAGCGTCTTTGCCCAGCGGCCTGGGGAATTCCGCACTCACCAATTTCGTCAAACATTTCAGCAATGATGTGGCGGCGGAGAACATCACCGTCAATGTGGTGCACCCGCCCTTCACCAAGACCGATCGCTACCCCGCCCGACTGGAGGCGCGCGCAAAAGAACTGGGCGTTTCACTAGAAGAAGCCGAAGCAAGTTTCGCCGCCGGATTTCCGATTGGGCGCATCGTGGAGCCGGACGACATCGCGCCGCTAACGCTGTTTCTCGCCTCGCCGCACGCCTCCGCCCTCACCGGCCAGGCCATCAGCGTCGATGGCGGCGCAACGCCGGGCGTCTTTTACTAAAAGAGTTTTAAAACAACATCGCCGTCGCACGCCGAATTGGTCGATCTGGCGTGCGACGGAACTTTGTTTAAGTCCGCCAGTCGTCGCCGACTTCGCGTTCCAGTTTGCGGATCATGGCGGGCCATTGCTGGTTTTTCGCAACGGCGCCGCCCTTGCCGAACAGTTTCAGCCCCATTTCGATGGTGTAGTCCTGTACTTCCTTCGATGGCGCCTGTAATTCGCGGCCACTGCTGAGCATGTCGACCTGATACTGGCAGGCGGTTTCCATCCGGAACATCCAGAAAAACGCTTCGCCAATTGTCTCCCCAACCGTCAGGAGGCCATGATTGCGCAACACCAGCACCCGGCCTTCGCCCAGACTGGCGACAATGCGCTCGCGTTCGGAATGATCCAGCGCGACGGATTCATATTCGTGATACCCGACAAAGCCCAAAACGGTCAGCGCCTTTTGATGATACGGCAGCAAACCTTCTTTCATGCAGGAGACCGCATTTCCGGCGCGCGTATGGGTGTGCAAAACGGCGTTGAGCGTCGGTGACGACATATGCACCGCCGAGTGAATGGTAAAGCCCGCCGGGTTGATGGGATAGTCGCTATCGCCGACAGTGTTGCCTTCGTGGTCGACTTTGATCAGCGAAGACGCCGTAATTTCGCCAAAGAGCATCCCGAAGGGATTCAGCAGAAAATGTTCCGTGCCCGGAATGCGCAGCGAAATATGCGTCCCGAACAGGTCACTCCACCCATAGTTTTCAACAAGGCGATAACAGGCGGCGAGGTCGCAGCGCGCCTCCCATTCCTCGGGGGTGTATTGACTGGGCACATGGCCGTATTTGCTGAGTCCGGGAGTGGACATAATCTGCTCCTTATTTTGATTGGAATCGTCTGCAGGGCGTTAAAGTTCGCGCGAACACGCGATAAACGAAGCGGCAGCCTAGTCCGATTTTCCCGGTAAATCCAGCCACGCACCCGACCCCGAACGGGACACAGGCCAGATTTATGCCTATGTTCAGCGCAAAGAAGCCCGGTGTTCAGCGCAAATGAAACCCAACCGCCCGCCCAAGGATGATGATGAATTCTGATATGACTCTGGACGATGTGGCCCACGATTGCTGGCGACGGCTTCAACAGGGTGCGGACGATGCAGCCGCCCCGTTCCGATTTCCCATCGTGGCGACGCAGGGCCTGTCTCATGCGGGCCCACCGGTCCTCGCCGCCCGAATTGTCGTGTTGCGCGGCGCCGATCCCACACGTCGAGAAGTCGTTTTCCACACCGACCAACGCTCCCTGAAATTTGCCGAAATCGCCGCAGCCGCGCGCGTGACCTTCGTGTTTTACGACGCGCAGGCCCGTGTTCAGCTTCGCCTTGTCGCGCAGGCTACGGCGCATATTGATGACGCTATCGCCGACGCGGCCTGGAACGCCGCCGCTCCCACCAGCCGTCGCGCTTATCGCGCGAAGCGCGGCTCGGGCGCGACATCGACGCCCCATTCGCCTGGGACACTGAAAAAATGGGCGAGAGAACCGACCAGACTAATGACAACGCTGGGCGGGAGCAATTCGCGGCTATCGTTTGCACAGTATTGTCTATGGACTGGTTAGAGTTGTGTGATCCCACGCACCGCCGCGCGATTTTTCAAGCGGCGGGCGACCGGTTTCTGGGTCGATGGGTTGTTCCCTGATTCAACATTCGCCTCAACGACCATTGCGTGTTGGCGGCGCAAATGTGCAGTCGGTTCGTTTTTTTCAAGGAATTTGATATAATCTTTGCGAGAGCCCAACATAGGGCGAACTTCGCACGGGTGCACCAAATAAGGATTGGCGTTATGAATAATATTTTCGAAAAACTACAAGCTAAAGCCCGGGCCAAAAACGCCCCTGTGGCGCCATCGGCCTTGCCCGTCGACCCCAACGAACAAGTGGACGCCAAGCGTAGAGCGGAAATGCAGGCCGAGGCCGCTGGCGACGCCGCCCGCGCCAAGGCTGCAGAAACAGGCGCCGCGCCGGTTGAAATCGGCGGCCCGAAAGGCCTGGAACCCACGCGATTCGGCGATTGGGAAAAATCCGGCCGCTGCGTCGATTTTTAGCGGCGCCCGTTACCCGCTAAAATTCCTTATTCCTTGGTTATTAGGAATTAATATCTTTTAATTGACAATTTACCTTTATGAGTCTATGGTTCCGCCAGGCATTCAATAAATATTAACGTTTGAACTATATATTAAGTTATATATTTTAAATAACTTTGATTCGGGAGTTCAGTCATGGAACACCCCGCACGGCTCATCTTGGCGGTTTTTTTATTAATCTGTTTTTCGATCGGCGTCGGAACAGCGTTTCCCACAACCACACAGGCGGCGGGTTCGCGTAGCGCCGTTTTATCCGGCCCGGTTGCGGCGCAGGTCTTGCGCGTCATTGACGGCGACACTGTAAGAGTGCGCGCGACGGTCTGGCTCGGATCGACGGTGGAAATCGACGTTCGGCTGGCCGGGATCGACGCGCCGGAAATTCGCGGGCGATGCGCACGAGAGAAACAACTGGCGGCGTCCGCGCGCGACGCGCTTCTATTTATGCTCGGCGACGGCCCCATCGTTTTACATGACGTGCGCTACGGAAAATATGCGGGCCGGGTCATCGCCCGCATCATCGCGGCGGACGGACGCGATGTATCCGAAACGCTTCAGGCCCAGGGCCTCGCCCGTCCCTACACCGGCGGTAAGCGCGCGCGATGGTGCGACGCCTGATTTTCAACGCGGCCCCTCAGGGCGCTTTTGAGATCTGACCGCCGATACGAAACAATATGCAGGATTGCAAAATCGCTGCGATCAGCGAAATGCCAAACACCAGCCAAAGGCCAAAATACGACGCCAGAACGCCCGCCAGAAAGGGCAGAAGAAACGCTGGCGCCGTGATGGCGTTAAAATATCCACTATACGCCGGTCGCTGATCGTCCGGCGAAATCTCCATCAAAAACCCGATCACCGCAATCGTCAGACCATTGGCGAGCGCGCCCAGAATGAAGAAAAGGGTGACAAAGATAGAGAACATCAGACCATGATTCGACACTCCGACAACGATAAGTAAAATTATTGCGCTGGCGGGAAAGACCCGACCAATTGCAATCGCCTTGAGAAGACTGACTTTGCCGAGCCGATCGCCCCACCAGCCCCATAAGGCGTTCGAGATTAGGGCGCCAGCAGTCTGCGCGCCCAGCAACACTGCGACCCGCCCAAGTTCAAAACCGCTTGCATAGGCCTGAACGACATAAAAAGGCGCCGCCATCAACGCCGCGCCGCCACACCATTGGGCGTATACGAACAATCGAAACCGGGAATCCGCGTGAAAGACAGCGACGCCATCCTTCAGGTACTGAAAGAAACCCGGTTTTTCCTCCGGGCGGGGCCGGGCGTCCGGCTCGCCCATCACGACAAAAATGCCGGAGGAGAGAAACATCAAAAAAGACGCCATCGCGATAATGGCGGCGAAGGATAAAGGAAACGCCATGGCGGCCATCCAATGATCGGCGATTGCCGCAACCCCCAACGCCAGAACGCCGCCGCCAAAAAAACGCGTCGCCAAAAGCCGACTCCGAAGGCCGGATTCAACGGAGCGCGCCACAATATCATTGTAGGGAACGGCGACAACGCCGCTGACAAACGCATAAGCCGTCCACAAAACCATCACGAAAACCGAAAGAATTGAGGGTGACCATTGCTCCCCCAGAAACAGGACGAGCGCCAGCAACCCCATACACAACGCACGGCCAAAGGCGCCAATGACATAGTACCGCATGCTGGAGCCGCTGCGTTGCGCAAGAAACCCCACAATCAATTGCGGGAACAACCAGCCAAACCGCAGGATCGCCGTCACCGCCCCGACCGCAATGGCGCTGCCGGTGAGTTGAAACACCAGCGCGGACATGATGGTTGCGGAATCGACGGCGGCGGACCCGGCCTGGAATGTAACGCCCGCGGCGGCGACGTTGGAGAAACGGTTTTTCTTACTCATGCGCCCGCCCAGTTCACGGGATCGACATACAGCCCGAACCAGACCGACCACAATCCAAGCAGGAGGAACAACACGCCGATGATCCAGCGTCTCTGTGCAAGTTGGCGTCCCATCGCTTTCAACCAGCGCGCAAGCTGCGGCATGACGGCGAAAACGACAAGCGGCAGAGACAGAAAGAGACCGAACAGAAACATCATCGAAAATCCGGCGGCGATGGTCCCCGAAGTTGCAGTCAGCCCAAGAAGACCAAAGAGAATCGGCGCCGCACAGGCGGGAATATTAAGACCAAAGGCCGCCCCCAGAACATATGGATTTTGCGCCCGTTTCCAGGCTTCCGGCGCGATATCAATCCGCCATTTAAAAAGGCCCGACTTACCAACGAGAAAGGCGAGGCCAATGACAATGTAGAGAAGGCCGAAGACAAGCCAGATACCGGTTTGCGCACCGATCAGGCGTTGCCCGGCCAACCCGATCAATGCGCCAAACAACCCTGCCGTCAGTGACCGGATTGCGACAAAAATAAGGACGGCGCGGAGCCTCTGAACCTGCGAGCGATTATTCTGTGTTTCCAGAAAAAGCAGGTGAGCGCCAATCGTACACGGCTCAATAAAGCCCAACAGGCCCAGGCCAACGGGTAGCAAAACGAATGCTTGAAAGGAATATTCCATACTTCAAATTTTTAAAAACCACGTTCCGCCCGCCGGAAAAATCCGATCGTTGCAGATTAAGGCCGTCGACAGGGGTAAATTCGTCGTGAAGAAACAGCCTGTCCGCAACCGCCCTTTGCTGAGAGACACCCCGAAAAGGGCATAAATGTTAATAAAAGCGTATCGATGCTAACCGAAAAAGGGGGGCGTCGCTCAGAGGTTTATTTGGCGCGGAGTTCCGCCTCGAAACCCGCCCGATCATTCTGGAGTCGCTCCGGCGCGGCGCGAAGGGCGAAAGGTCGTTGGTCGTATTTGCCGCCCCAGGCGATTATTTCCAGCATGATCGGCGCCAGATCACGACCTTTATCCGTGAGCGTATAAATAAAACTCCGGTGGTTATCGGGGTCGCGCGCTTTTTCGATAACGCCTTCCGTCTCCAGATGCTTCAGTCGGTCGGCCAGAATATTGGTCGAAATACTCTCGTCCGCTTCCAGAAATTCGCCATAGGTCTTATTGCCCTTCAGCATCATTTCCCGAATGACAAGTAAACTCCAACGGTCCCCGAAGGTATCGAGAGCGTAAGCGATAGGACAGCCGGACTGCCGCTTCTTGTTTTCATTTCTCATTTCAACAGTCTAAATTTAACGCTTGCAAAATGCAAGTTATCGCCCTATCCATCTTTCAACTTGCTAAATGCAAGTAATTAATTCGGCAAAACAACCGGTCTTATCTGGAGCCTGAAATGAATGAAATCGGGACCAATCACCCTCCCTATTACGCCTGACCGCAAATCAAACACACAACATACCAAACCTGAGAAAAGGAATTTCGACATGAACAAATATCTCAAAGGTCTTCGCAACGCCGCATTCGCCATCGCTATAAGCACAACGGCGCTTGTCGGCCCCGCCGCCGCCGGATCACCCGATAATTCGGTCAAACTGCTGTCGGCGCATTTCGATGCTCGCACGGTCACCCAAATCGAAGTCGGCGGTTTCCATTTCAAGCCGGGTCAGGTTGCGCCCATCCATACCCACACGGCGCCCGCCGTCGGCTATGTCGCCAAAGGCATGATTATCTATCAGGTCGAGGGTGAAAAACCTCAAATCCTGCGCGAAGGCGACGCCTTTTTTGAACCGACGGGCCAACGTATCCTGCGCTTCGACAACGCATCGGCGACGGAGAAAGCGATCTTCATCGACTTCAATCTGGAGCAGGCTGGCGAGCCCTTCATCGTGTTCGAAGCGAAACCAACCGAAGCGATTGACCGCCGGACATTGCCAACCG
>JAESSL010000198.1 GCA_016764135.1 Alphaproteobacteria bacterium | reverse complement strand
TCGGGGTCGTCCTCGATATCGTCGTTCTTGCGCATCACTTGACCGGCCGAGGGATGCAGCAATCCCGCCATAACCCGTATCAAACTCGATTTGCCGCTACCATTGGGACCGGACAGAATCAGAATGTCGCCCGCTGACAGGGCGAAAGACAATCCCGCAAACACCATGCGATCGCCGCGAATGCAGTCCAGCGCTACGCCTTGGAAATCAGGAGAGTCCGGCATCAGAATTTACGGGAGCCTTTTAGGGTGCGGGAATTGCCGTCACCTATATCATCAGGCGGAGGGGCGGTCAGTCAAATTTTAGCGCTGCCGGCGAGGGCTCTCCCCGTCTCTGGATAGAAGTATTCCGCAACTGGTGCATTTTGCAGACGCATTTTCAGGAATGTGGGTTATTGGCAAGATGAAAAATTCATACGCTATTGAAAAACAACAAACTAATTATGGCTCAGAATATGCATAGCTTGAGGTAGGGGGGGTAAAAATAAAAAAAGAAGGAGATATTGCGATGAATCGATCCTCCTTGAAACGGCGAATTTCAGAGTTGCGGGAGCGGTATGGAAATATCCGACCGGTTCTAGGGGTCGCCCTTTGCTTCGTGTTTAGCGTCAGTGCGCTTGCAGACAATTATAATGAAACCGCCGCGTCGCAAGCGAGCATGGCTGCGTTGGCGAATGCAAATTGTCACAGTGCCATCATCATTGGTTGCGACGGTGGAAGTACACTTCAGTCCAGCGTTCAATCGCTTGGCGTCCCGTTACCCGGCGTCCCACTAGAAGAACCGTTCGCGCTGCCGGTATTTGTCGCTCTGCTTATTCTGGTCGGCGCGCTGCGAATTGGTCGACAAATCGCGCCGTAATGGTCGACCAGAGCAACCCCGGTTTCAACGCTCCGGATGTAGCGTTGCTTTCCAGGCGGCTTTCTTTCGATAAATTGTAGAGGGCGAAATTTCCAACGCGCGCGCGGCGCGAGTGACATTGCCGCTAAATTTCTCCAGCGCGGCGTCAATCGCGAGAATCTCCAATTCGGCCAACGGACGAACAAGATCGTCGCCATGGTCTACTCGGGTCGGATGGGGGGCTGGCTCGGATGAGATCTGGTCGGGAATAGTCCGCGCTTCCCGTGACAGGGGCGGGATCATATGAGCCTCAACGATCGGCCCGTCATGCAGGACGACAACGTTTCGAAGGACATTTTCAAGTTCCCTGACATTGCCGGGCCAGGAATACTGGCTTAGTTGCGAAAGTACCGCCGGTTCAAAACTCCTGAATTCCTTGCCTTCGATCGCCGACAGGTCGCGCAGAATACGATCGCCCAGAAAGACAATATCGGCGCCTCGTTCCCTCAAAGGCGGCATTTCAATCGGAATTACATGAAGGCGGTAATACAGGTCTTCGCGAAAGGTTCCCGCGAGTACGCAATCTGCAGGGTTCTGGTTGGTGGCGCAAACAAAGCGGATATCCGCCGCGCGCTCTTCACTATCGCCAATACGCTTGTACTCGCTGGTTTGCACGAAGCGTAACAACTTCGCTTGCAGGTCATAATTCATTTCGCAAATTTCATCGAGAAACAGCGTCCCGCCATCCGCTAATTCAGCGGCGCCGGCGCGATCTTCCAGGGCGTTGGTGAAGGCGCCTTTTCGGTGACCAAATATTTCTGATTCCATCAGCTCCCGAGGCACTGCGGCGCAGTTCAAGGGAACCATTGGTCCGTCCCGGCGGTCGCTGAAATTGTGGATGGCCTGTGCGCACAGCTCTTTGCCGGTCCCGGTTTCCCCGGTGATGAAGACAGAGGCGTTTGACGCTGCGGCGCGTTCTATTAATGAAAAGACATTCCGCATCGCCGTCGATTTTCCGTAAAACCCCGAGGATCGCCGTGGTTTAGAATCCGGCGCGTCAGAGGGAGCTTGTTTCGTCCGCTTCGCCAGCACCGATGTGATGGACTCGATCAATTTTTTGGGGTTAACCGGCTTCATTAAAAAATCTGCGGCGCCTTCCCGCATGGTGTCGACAATGCTTTGCAAGGACCCCTGACCCGTCAGGACGATTGTGGGCGTTTGCTTATCCTCTGCATTGAGAGTTTGCAGAATTTTCAATCCGTTCATGTCTGGTAAATTCAGGTCCAGCAGAAGCAAATCGAAGCTGCCATTATCCAGAAACTGCAACGCCTTTTTGCCTGTGTCCGCCGTCAGGACATCGATTCCGATTTCCTCGATATAGGCCTGATACAAAGCCGAAAGCTCGGGCGAGTCTTCGATCAAGAGTAATCTTGCCATGCGATTGCGCGCCGTTTTCAATTTTTGTGGATGCGAGTGTTGATAATGGATGAGCCCTGTAAAGGGCGTCAAGGCGCCCGGCGTGGTTCGGGGCGAACTCAATACTAGGATCTCATGGCCGCCGCATGGCGTTTTCCGTGTTAATCTGCGAACCAATGTAGTTGAACGGTTGTACTTTGTGTACGTTTGATAACGGCATGACAGGGCGCAGCGGCGAAAACCCACCTTCAGAACTGCGGCGCGCGCAGAGTCGAAATGATATATCCGCAGCGTCCACGTTACGCGGCAACGAGCATGATACCGATGCTTCCACCAGATGCCATCCAGAGCCGCTCAGGCTGATCGATTGGACGGCGCGAAGCTCAGCATTGGCGGTTCGTGCGTCGAACCGGGTGAAGTCCCGGATGACCGCCTTCGTTTCATTTATCTTCAGGGTAGCATTGCAGCGAATCCAGGCCGTTTTATCTTTTGCGTATTTATTCCGGCTGAAACGCTGCGCTGCACGATTGTCAAAGTGCACAGCGAAAACGAAATCGTCGTCGGATTCCGAAAAAATATACCCGCGCATGGTGATCGACACCGGGGTCGCCACAAATATTCCTTGGTGCTTACGGTATTCGGCCATATCCACCCAACTGCCCGTATGCATAAAGCGACCCAGCAGTTTGGTCGTTTTATCGTGTGACGGGGCCTTCCAGTTTGCCGACGTTGCGTCCTTTGGCCAATTCAGAAACGCCTGTTCTTCCTGTGAGTAGACTTCGACCTGCCATGCGCTCATCGCTGCGGCGAGAAAGAAGGCGCCATTCGAAAACCGGTTGGTTCCGGCGTTCAGGTTTTCTCGCGCCGCCTCATTTTCCTGGATCAAGGTCTCTTGAATGGTTTGGTTGTGTCGCCACAGGTCAACGAGAATATTGAGGCTGAGCGCCAGAATTGCGCCGAATGATATAAGCGTGATGTTTTGAAATGTTTTGCTCATTTTATTATTCCTGTCTTTTCTCCTTATCACGTTGCAAGGCTTGTGCCGGATTTGTCGCCTCACGATCGGCGAATATGCGGGGAAAAATGATTGCAATGTGCGAATCCGTCGCATTTTGCGACGGTTGCTCTCGCACTGTCTCAACGAAGGAAAATATTACCCTGATTGTTCTCTGGGCGTGGCGAGGCGCGGTTTAAAGAAAAGCCGGGACGGCCGCCGGGGGTGGGCCGGGGACCGTCCCGAAGATCGGCTCGATTTCAGAGCCGTTCATGAGACTGCCGGGGAGACAGTCTCAACTGAGAGGGGAGGTCTCAGTAGAATAGTTATATTGGGATGCGGATTGGGCGATCCAAGGTCTGAAATAAGGCAATTTTGGGGCGATTTCCTGGATAAGCGCGGGCGAGAAGACGCGTAGAGCCGCAGCTCAGTCCGAAAGGGTCGGGTTTTCGGAATTCGGCAGGGCCGGTTTTTCGTAAAGCGTGTGCAACGTGCCGGCTAAATCATCGGGAATAGGGTCGCCAACGGCGAAGGCGCTCAGGTGTCGGGCGACGATACCGGCGGTGGCGC
Source organism: Alphaproteobacteria bacterium (assembly GCA_016764135.1). Classification (GTDB taxonomy): domain Bacteria; phylum Pseudomonadota; class Alphaproteobacteria; order UBA8366; genus JABJJH01. The sequence continues at coordinate 4,514 of JAESSL010000198.1, read as the reverse complement.
TGGCGTTTAAAAGCCGTCGACGGCGCACGCCCACGTCGTTTCCCCCCCTTGGCGGCAAATCGCGTTCGTAGAGCGCCTGTTCCAGATAGGCGTATGCGTAGGCGATGGATTCCGACAGGGGTTTGCCCAGAACGCCAAGGCGTCGGGTGTTGTTTTCAAAGACCGGGCGCGCGGGCGACCCGGCGGGCACGGTCCAGGCCTCTACGTCGTCGGTTGTCCCGGTGTCGCGAAGATACGTCGAGAGCGTTTCCGACCAGTTCGCCAAGGCGGTGAGTTCGCCGCTGATCGCGGCCGCCAGCGCGCGGTCTTTCTCGACGTAGCGTTCTCTGCGTCGGGCGCGTTTTCGTTCCGCCTTGACGCTTCGCCCCATGAGCCACGCCATTAATATCAGGGTGACGCCCGCCAGCGAACCAATCATCGCGGCGAGGCCGACCGGTGCGGTTTCCAACCAAATTCGCACCTCGGGCATGTATAGGGCGAACGCCAGTCCGGCGATAAGAAGGAAAAGCATCCCGGCGGCGAATGCGACGGGTTCAGGAAGCCATTTATGCATGAGAATACTCTGCTACAGGTCGGGATTTGGCACAAGCGATTGCGCGGCTTCCGTCATGATTGAAAAAATTTACGAAGCGCGGCGGCGGTCTCTTCGGGCGCTTCTTCAGGCAGGAAGTGACCGCAATCAATCCCGTGCCCTTGTACGTCGCGGGCCCAGCGTCGCCAGTTATCCATTACGCCCTGGCGTTTATGAGGGCGACCCTTTTCGCCCCACATCGCCAGCATGGGGCAGTCGATTTTTCGACCGGCGTCAACATCGGCCTGGTCGATATCGCAATCGATGGCGATGCCCGCCCGATAATCCTCGCAGGTCGCGTGGATTACCGCCGGGTCGGAAAACGACTTGACGTAGGCCGCCATCGCGGGTGCGCTGAAGGCGTCCGGCGACCCCGCCCAGCTTTCTAAGGTATGGCGCAGAAAATACTCTGGATCCGCGCCGATCAGCGTTTCGGGAAAGGGCGCCGGTTGCACCAGAAAATACCAATGATAGCTGCCTTTTGCGCTGGAGCGCGTGACCTGGTTGAACTGGTCCAGAGTCGGAATAATGTCCATCGTTACCAGGCGGGACACCCGGTCCGGGTGATCCAGCGTCAGGCGATAGGCGACGCGACCGCCGCGATCATGCCCGGCCAGAAAAAAAGTCTCATGGTCCAGCGCCGTCATCAATTCGACCATGTCGCGCGCCATGGCGCGTTTGGAATAGGGCTCGTGATTCTCATCGGTCGCCGGTTTTCCGCTGGCGCCGTACCCCCGTAAATCGGGCGCAACGACGGTGAAATCCGCGGCCAGAGTCTCCGCGATATCCGACCAGATTACATGAGTCTGCGGGTAGCCGTGCAGCAACAGCACCGGTGGCCCCTTACCCCCGCTGCGAACAAAAATTTCGGTCTCCGCTACAGAAACCGTGTGGCTGTCGAATCCGTCAAAAATAGTGGCGTCCTCCCGCTTCGCAGTCGCGTTTGTTAGTCATAGGACCGCGTGTCGTCGATAATTTTGCCGTCATTCGCCAACCCGCCCGGCGTGATGAACTCGACGTCCACGCGGATTTTACAGATGTCCGAAAAGATGGCGGCGACGCGCGCCGCCAGCGCGTCATTCCCATCGGCGCATTCACAAACAAGCGTCGCCGTGTCGCGATTGTCTTCGTTACCGACATTCAAACGGGCTTTGGCGATGCCGGCGCCGTCCTGAACCAGGCGCTTTATGACGGCGTCAATCTGACCGGGATGGATAAACATGCCGCGAACTTTTGTGGCCTGGTCGGCCCGGCCCAGCCAGCCCTTGATGCGCGGCGCTGTGCGGCCGCATGGGCTTGGGCCCGCCAGCATGGCCGATAAATCGCCGGTGCCAAAACGTATCAACGGGTAGTCCGGATTCATCAACGTCACCACAACCTCGCCAATCTCGCCGTTTGGAACGGTCTCATTCGTGCCGGGTCGCACAATTTCAACGATGATGCGTTCGTCCAGAATCAACCCTTCCATGGCTTCGGATTCATACCCGATCAATCCGCAATCCGCAGAGCCGTAGCTTTGCCGGACATGGATTCCGCGGCTTTGATATTCTTCGCGCAGAGCGGGAAACAACGCGCCGCCGCCCACTGTGGCTTTGGTGATGGAACTGATGTCGATTCCGAGCGATTCCGCGCGGTCGAGGATGGTTTTCAGAAAATCCGGGGTGCCCGCATAGGCCGTGGCCCCAAAATGGGCGATCGCTTCCACTTGCGCATCCGTATTGCCGACGCCGCCGGGAAAGACCGCACAGCCAATCGCCGCGGCGGCGTCCTCCATCATGAATCCCGCCGGGGTGAAATGATAGGAGAAGCAGTTATGGACGATATCGTCCGCCCGAATCCCGCCAGCGTACAAAGCGCGCCCAAACCGAAACCAGTCCGGGCCGCGTCCTTGTGGGTCGGCGATGGGCCCTGGCGACATGAACAGCCGCCGCAATCCGCGTGTCGGCGTCGCGTTCAGGCCGCCAAACGGAGCGGTGTTTTTCTGCAAGTCGATCAGATCCGATTTACGTGTGACGGGCAGGCGTCCAAGCGCGTCGCGGCTGGCGATGTCCGGCGCCGGGACGCCATCCAGTATTGTGGCGAATCCTGATGTCGCGGTTTGGGCCAGCGCAATCTGGTCGGGCAGGGCCGCCATCAAATCACGCTCGCGTGTTTCTGGATCGCGGCGTTCCAGGTCGTCGTAAAAATCGCTCATGTCGCCTCCCCTGATCCAGCCTGATCTCATCTTGGCGTCACAGTACGGGAATGGGCGGTTCCTGTAATGCGGAAAATACAACCGACGCAGTTTTTTGGCGATTGTGTCCGCAGAAAATTCTTTGGCGCCGAGTAACTTTGAACATGTTCCCGTGAGGTTGATAAATAAACGTAGATTTTTGTTTTGAATTTAGGTTAGGTAGATACAGGGCGTTTTCCCGTGTTTGCGGCGGCCCGCCGATCTTTCTACGAAACGGTTCGATTTAAAGCGTCGAAAAGGCGCATCGGACCGGCCCTCAGGGCGGAAAGAGACAATGCTTCAGGCGCGGGCGACAGGGAACCGGTCCCGTTGGATTGGCGTTGTATAGTTCTGGGAGGAAACTGCCCCGATGGCTGATGTCCAAGCGTCGCTTGCGCGCGGCGATACGTTGCCTAAGCTGATAATGCTGAACGCAAAAAACAACGGCGACAATATAGGGTTTCGCGAAAAAGACCTGGGCATTTGGCAATCCTATTCATGGACCGAATCGGCCGCGCAAATTCGCGCGCTGGCTTGTGGCCTAGCTGAAATGGGGCTGGCGCGCGGCGATATGGTCGCCATCGTCGGCGATAATCGACCCCAATTATACTGGGCGTTTTTCGCCGTTCAGAGCCTGGGCGGCGTCCCGGTGCCGCTGTATCAGGATTCTGTTGCGGACGAGATGAAATACGTGCTTGAGCACGCGGGCGTGCGCTTCGCCATTGTCGAAGATCAGGAGCAGACCGACAAACTTCTCTCCGTCATGGACCAGTGTCCGGCGCTTGAACAGATCATCTATGAAGACCCGCGCGGCCTGCGCGATTACGAACAGGATTTCGTATCCTGTTATGCGGATGTTCAGGAATCCGGTCGGGCCTATGATCGCGCGAACCCGGAATTTTATCTGGATGAAGTCGCTAAATGCGATGGCGCGGAACTGGCGGTGATTCTGTATACCTCCGGCACGACGGGGCGTCCCAAGGGCGTCATGCTCAGCGCTCGGAACTTCATCGAATCATCGCGTAGCCTGTCCGAAATGGAACGGTTGTCGGAAGACGAAGAGATCATCTGCTATACGCCAATGGCGTGGGTTGGCGACCATTTTTTCATGGTGCAGGCCATTGTCGCCGGGTTCACCATTAATTGCCCCGAAAGCGGCGAAACCCTGTTGAGCGACCTTCGGGAGGTTGGACCAACCTACTATTTCTCCCCACCCGCCATTTTTGAATCCCTGTTGACCAGCATCACGATCCGGATGGAGGACGCCGGACCGTTGAAGCGTAAAATGTTCAGCTACTTTATCGACATTGCCAAGCGGGTCGGCGTGGATATTCTGGAAGGTCGCCCTGTGTCCTTTCTGGATCGGGCGTTGTACGGGTTGGGCAATCTCTTTGTTTATGGACCGTTGCGGAACAGCCTCGGCCTTAGCCGCGTGCGGATCGCCTATACCGCCGGCGCGCCGCTGGGACCCGATGTGTTCAATTTCTATCGCGGCATCGGCATCAATCTGAAACAATTTTATGGCCAGACCGAATGCACGGCCTACGCCTGTATTCAACGCGACGGCGATGTGCGCCCCGATACGGTAGGCCCGCCCGCCGATGATTGCGAAATCAAGATCGCCGATAATGGCGAAGTGTTGATCAAAAGCCCCGGCGTGTTCATTGGCTATCTCAATAACGACGAAGCGACAAAAGAAACCAAGGATTCCAGCGGTTGGCTGCATACGGG
>JAESSL010000197.1 GCA_016764135.1 Alphaproteobacteria bacterium | reverse complement strand
TCGACAAATCACTCAGTGAGCTGAACACGGCTGAAATCGCGTATTTGGCGGCGCTGCCCAAGGCGCCGAATAATTATCACCCCTTGCGAAAAACCGCTGCGGCGACGGCGCGTCGAAATTGGGTCGTCGGACGAATGCTGGCGGAGGGCTATATCGACCATGAAACAGCGAACAGCGCCCGCCGATCATCGTTACGGGTCATTCCGCGCAGCGAAACAGAGTTTGTCGAGGCGGATTATTTTGTTGAGGAAGTCCGGCGCAAACTAGCGGCGCAGTTCGGCGAGGATCAATTGTATGAAGGCGGGTTATCGGTTCGCACGACGCTTGATTCGCAACTGCAGGCCTTCGCCGAGACCGCATTGCGTCAAGGCTTATCGGCCTATGATCGTCGCCATGGATGGCGCGGTCCTATCGGCAACGTGTCGATTGAACAAGGCTGGTTTGGCGCGCTGCGAAATGTGAAAGGCCCACCAGGCGTTGACGATTGGAACCTCGCAGTTGTCCTAGCGCTGGATGATGACGGCGCCGATATCGGATTGGATAACGGGCGGATGGTGCGGTTGTTGTTGTCCGGGTTGTCCTGGGCGCGCAAACCATTGAAGAAGCGTCGCGTGGGGCCGAGGATCAGGCGCCCGGGCGACGTGCTGAAGATCGGCGACGTTGTGCTGGTTGAAGCGGTGGAGGCCCCGCTGGAAAAGGTGACGGCGAAGACGGCGAAAGCCGAAAAGCCCGCCGCTGACGCGCCGCCGCCAGAGCCGGTCTATAAATTGCGACAGATCCCGGAAATTGACGGCGCCATCGTTGTTCTGGATCCTCATACGGGCCGTGTTCTGGCGATGAGCGGCGGCTTTCATTACGCGCTAAGTGAGTTCAATCGCGCGACGCAGGCAAAACGCCAGCCGGGATCGGCGTTTAAGCCCTTCGTCTATCTGGCGGCGCTGGACAAAGGCTATACGCCCAGCACCTTGATTCTCGATGCACCCTTTGTGCTGGATCAAGGGCCGGGTCTGCGCAAATGGAAACCCGCAAACTATTCCAACAAATATTACGGCCCGAGTCCGATGCGGCTGGGGATCGAAAAGTCCCGGAACCTGATGACGGTCCGGTTGGCGCGCGCGATTGGAATGGACGTCGTTTCGGAATATGCGGAACGGTTTGGCATTTTCCACAATATGCCGACACAGCTTTCGATGTCTCTGGGCGCCGGTGAAACCGTGCTACTCCGTTTGACAACCGCCTACGCCATGCTGGTGAATGGCGGGAAACGGATTACGCCGACCTTTATCGACCGCATTCAGGACCGCAATGGAAAGACGGTGTTTCGCCATGATACGCGCCCTTGTGCGGATTGCAGCAGCGGCGCCTGGCGCGGCCAACCGGCGCCGAAAATCCCGGACCAACGGGAAATCGTTACAAGCCCCGCGAGCGCATATCAGATTGTTTCCATGTTGCAGGGCGTCGTGCAGCGCGGCACCGGGCGGCGCATCCGGGCGGTTGGCAAGCCGCTGGCCGGAAAAACCGGCACGACCAACGAGGAAAAGGATACGTGGTTCATAGGTTTTGCGCCCGATCTCGCGGTGGGTGTTTTTGCGGGGTTCGATTCGCCCAGGCCGCTTGGGCGTCGCGAAACAGGGTCGTCGGTGGCGGCGCCGATATTCCGGGATTTCATGGCGTTGGCGCTCAAGGATAAACCGAGCGTTCCCTTCCGCATTCCTGAAAGCGTGCGACTCGTTCGCGTACACGCGACGACGGGGCGACTCGCCCGGCCTGGCGATCGACCGGTTATTTTGGAAGCCTATAAAATTGGCGTGAACGAAGATGCGAGCGTTCTTATTGACGGGTCCGACAGGCCGGATCTTGGCGCCGCCGCACCGGCGCAACTGGGCGGTAAATACTGATTCTGTAAATCCTGTTTCTGGGTATAGAGCCAGAAATATTGCGGACAGGGCTTGCTTTGCTGGCGAGGATTTTGAATATATCACCATCGTTTTCATAAAGCCTTTCTGGAGTATCCGATGCGCGCGGAAATTCAATCTGCCATCGACGAAACCAAGCAGTCTCTGGAACTGCTGAGGAGGTCTCTTTGACGTCGATTCCGCACGAATGCGCCTCGATGAACTAAACGCGGCCGCTGAAGATCCCGATCTCTGGAATGATCCTGACGCTGCGCAAAAAGTAATGCGCGAACGGACACAGCTGGACGATGCGATTTCTATCATCGACGACATGGATTCCGGTCTGGTTGAAAACCAGGAATTGCTGGAAATGGCCGAATCGGAAGATGATTCGGAAATGATCGCCGAGGCTGAATCTGCTTTGATCGCGCTGCGGGATATTGGCGCCAAAAAGCAGTTGGAAAGTCTGTTATCCGGCGAAGCGGATGCAAATGACACTTATCTTGAGGTCCATGCAGGCGCTGGCGGCACGGAATCTCAGGACTGGGCCGAAATTTTATTGCGGATGTACACCCGGTGGGCGGATGCGCGCGGTCATAAGATAGAGTTGCTGGAAGAAAGCCTCGGCGAAGAAGCGGGATTGAAGTCCGCCACGATCCGGATTTCCGGCTTGAACGCGTATGGTTGGCTAAAGACCGAGGCCGGGGTTCATCGGCTCGTGCGAATTCCGCCGTTCGATTCGCAATCTCGTCGCCATACCAGTTTTGCGTCTATCGACATTTACCCCGTCATCGACGATACGATTGAAATCGAGATCGAGGACAAGGACATCCGTATCGACACTTATCGGGCGTCCGGCGCCGGGGGGCAGCACGTCAACCGTACGGACAGCGCGGTGCGCATCACCCATGAACCGACCGGCATCGTTGTGCAGTGTCAAAATGACCGCTCACAGCACAAGAACCGCGCGGCGGCGATGAAGATGCTGCGCGCGCGTTTGTATGAACGGGAATTGAAGATTCGCGAGGACGCCACCAAAGCGGCGCATGAAGCGAAATCTGATATTGGTTGGGGTCACCAAATCCGGTCCTATGTCCTTCATCCCTACCAGATGGTGAAGGATTTGCGGACCGATTATGAAACTGGCTCCGCGCAGAATGTGCTTGATGGCGATCTGGATGGTTTTCTGGAAGCGGCGTTGGCCGCCATGGCGGATCAAACCAAATAACCCAAGCCGAGACTGATTTTGTACCCAGACTGGCTTTATATCCAAGTTTCTCGATACTGGCCTACTGGCCTACTGGCCTACTGGCCTACTGGCTCAGGGGCTCGTACCAACTTGCCGGGAATTTCGCTGCGTCGCGCGCTTGCGTGTTAAACGGGGGCTTCAATCCTCCCTTGAAATATTGTCCGACCATATCTTTGAAGGCGCGTTGAGGGTCAAGATTCCGGCTTTCCGCAACCCACCGAAACCAGCGCACGCCCGTTGCGACATGACCGACCTCGTCTTGATAGATGATTTTCAGGACGGCGGCGCTTTCATCGTCGCCGACTTTTTCAAGCTTTGCGATCATCGCAGGCGTAACGTCCAGCCCGCGCGCCTCTAATAGCAAGGGGGCGATCGCAAGGCGCGCCAGTATGTCGCCGCTGGTGTTTTCCGCCGCCCGCCACAAGCCATCATGCGCGGGCAGGTCGCCATATGCGCCGCCTAGCGCGCTAAGGCGGTCCGATAAAAGGCCAAAATGTTTGGCTTCTTCATCGGCGACCGTAACCCATTCATCGTAAAATTCTTTGGGCAGATCTGTTTCTGGAAACCGCGCAATGATGTCCCAGGCCAGATCAATGGCGTTCAGTTCAATATGGGCGACGGCGTGAAGCAGGGCGAGGCGGCCCGTGACGCCGACGCCAATTCGCCGTCGCGGCATGTCGCGCGGTAATTTCAGAACGGGTTGCGCCGACCGGGCTGGACGTAATGGCGGCTTTGCCGCGTCAGGAGCGCTAACGGTGGCGAAAAGGCCTGACCGCCATGCAGCGGCGGTTTCGTGGGATAGACGAACCTTGGTCGCCGCATCCGGCGTTGCAAGAACGCGCAGGGCTGCGGCGATCAAGGTTTCATCAAGGCGCCTAGGAATCGGCGACCAACTTTTGCTCCTGAACGCCAAGTCCCGTGACGCCCAGTTTCATGGTGTCGCCGGGTTTCAGGAAGACCCGGGGTTTTTGCCCCATGCCGACGCCCGGAGGCGTGCCTGTCGCCACCACGTCGCCGGGATGCAGGGTCATGAACTTGCTCAGATAGCTGATGAGAAACTGCACGCCATAGACCATGGTGCGCGTATTGCCGTCCTGATAGCGATGACCGTTGACTTCGGTCCATAGATCAAGCGCTTGCGGATCGGGCACTTCGTCCGCGGTGACAAGCCAGGGGCCAAGCGGGCCGAATGTGTCGCAGCTTTTGCCTTTGGTCCACTGGCCTTCCATGCGGATTTGGAAATTCCGTTCGGACACATCATTGATGACGCAATATCCCGCGACATGAGACAGCGCGTCTTCTTCGCTGATGTATTTGCCGCCTTTGCCAATCACAAAACCCAGCTCGACTTCCCAATCGGTTTGCTCTGAATCGCGGGGGATGATCACATCGTCATTCGGACCGCTGATTGCGCTATTGGCTTTCATGAACAAAATGGGTTCGGCCGGGACTTCGCCGCCGGTTTCCGCTGCGTGATCGGAATAGTTCAAGCCAATGCACATGAATTTACCAACATTCGCCACACAGGGACCAAGACGGGGCGACCCGTCGACTTTTGGCAAACTGGTGGGGTCTAGCGCTTTCAATTTTTCAATCGAGGCCGGCGACAACACGTCTCCGCCAATATCGGCGACGGCGCTGGAAAGATCTCTGATGGCGCCATCGGCGTCCAACATACCTGGCTTTTCTGCGCCGGGTTCGCCAAATCGTAATAGTTTCATGGATTATTGCTCCCCTCAATGAGCGCTGCGATTGATTGCGAGCGCTTGTCTAATCAGAATTGGCTAGGTGTATTGCATCCCACGCCAAGTTTCAAATGGCCCGCGCATTGTTGCGTGCGATTAACACCCGCGCATCGTTGCGCGCAATTAACGGAGCATCGCCGCAATTCGCTCCACCGCTGTACGCAATAGTACGGGCTCTTGCGCAAAACACAGCCGTATCCAGCCTTCGCTATCGTCGCCAAAGGATATGCCCGGCGCGACGCCGACGCCCGCCTCGCGCACCAGTCGCTGCGCCAGCGCCATGGAGTCGGTTTCGCCTTCAATGGCGAAGAATGCGTAAAACGCCGCTTGCGGGGGCGAGATCTGGATTCGGTTCACTCCGCCCAGGACATCCATGACGATGTCGCGACCCGCCGCGCAATAATCGCGGAATTCATGCACGAAGGGTTCGCATTGTTGAATGGCGGCGAGACCGCCCGCCTGAATGAACGCCGGTGAATTGCTGTTTGTGAGCTGCACCACGGAGCCCAGCGTTTTGAAAAGCGAGGGCGGCGCCGTCAACCAGCCCAGGCGCCAGCCCGTCATCGCCCAGCTTTTGGAGAAACTGTCTACCGCGAATACGAGATCTTCAGGCTCGCAAATATCAAGGAAGGACGGCGATACGTCCTGATCGAATACGATTCTCTTGTAGACCTCATCGGCGATCACCCAGATGCCGCGGTCCCGGGCAAAGTCTAGAATAGCCGACAATTCCGCTGCGGAAGCCATCCATCCTGTCGGATTATTGGGTGAATTGATGAACAGCGCTTTTGTGCGGCTATCGCAGGCGTCAAAAAGGCGATCCAGATCCAGTCGCCAGAATCCGTCATCGCCATAGTGCAGGGCGACGCGCCGCGGTTCAGCGCCCATAACCGCCACGGCGCCATCGGCGTTGGGCCAAACCGGCGTGACCAGGACAACATTGTCGCCCGTGTCACAAATAGTCTGCAAAGCGACATGCAGCGCCGTCATGCCTGATGCGGTGACAGTGATACGGTCTGGTTCAATCGGTTTGCCGTGCAATCGATTGTCATAGGCTGCGATGGCTTCACGAAGGTCGGTCCGGCCGCTTTCCGCCTGATAAAAGGTATCGCCGTTGTTGAGTGAGTCGATCAAGGCCCGCCGCGGAATGTCGGGTGTCGGCAAATCGGATTCGCCATACCAAAGCGGGATGACGTCGTCGAACTGTTCCCCATAGATCGAGATGTCGCTGATGCCTTGGGGCCGTAATGAAGCAATGGCGGGGCGGATATTTGCGAGACCATTTGTCGGTCCGGATGGTGGTTTGGATGTCATCGCCTAAAGAGCCTTTGCGGCGTCGAGTACTTTTTCCACATGCCCTTTTACGCGAACCTTTCGCCAGATCTCCTGTATTGCGCCGGTTTTGTCGATCAGAAACGTGCTTCGCTCGATACCCATATATTTTCGGCCATACAGGTTTTTCTCTACCCAGATTCCGAACTTTTCACAGACCTCGCCCTCCTCGTCGGCGGCCAGTGTGAAGTTCAATGAGAACTTGGCCTTGAATTTGTCATGGCGCGCGACGCTATCCTTGGAGATTCCGATGATCTTGGTGTTCGCCGCCGCAAAATCCCCTTCCATATCGCGGAAGGCCTCGGCTTCTTTTGTGCACCCCGGCGTATTGTCCTTCGGATAAAAATAGACAACGACGGCGCCGCCCTTGAGCGCGGACAGGGTGACGGCGCCGTCACCGTCCGTGGGCAGCGTGAAATCTGGCGCAGCGTCGCCGGGGGACAAGCTCATGTTTGATTACTTTCGGTGATTGAAAGAGTGGCGTTGAAGATATCACGAACCTGACGCGACGCGGTTTGCATTTTTACCTTCAGGGAGTTGA
>JAESSL010000196.1 GCA_016764135.1 Alphaproteobacteria bacterium | reverse complement strand
GCCGATGTCGCCGCCGTAATTGGTCGCTTATGGGGTGGTGACGAAACGCTGATCGTCATCAGTTCCGATCTCAGTCACTTTCTGGACGACCACGCGGCGCAACGCATGGACAAAGCGACCGCCGACGCCATCGAATCCTTACGCCCCGATCAGATCAGCCGGGATCAGGCTTGCGGACGAATCCCCATTGCAGGCGCATTACTGGCCGCCCGCGCCCGAAACATGACGATCATCCGCTATGATTTACGAAACTCCGGCGCCACTGCAGGCGGCAAGGACCGAGTGGTTGGCTATGGCGCATGGGGCCTTATGGAAAGCGCAACGGCTTCGTCCATGGAAAATTCCGACGACGGCGACAGGGCGCTCCTGCAACAGCACGGCGCGCAGCTTTTACGCGCCGCAAACGCATCCATCAAACGCGGATTGTCCAAGGGGGCGCCGCCCGCAGTAGACCTCGAGAGTTTTCCGAAAGCGCTCGACGAAACCCGCGCGACCTTTGTGACGCTGAAAAAAAATGGCAAACTCAGGGGGTGCATCGGCACGATCACGGCGCATCGGCCTTTGCTCAACGATGTTGTCGATAACGCTTACGCCGCCGCGTTTCGGGACCATCGATTTCCACCTCTGCAAGCTGAAGAACTCGACGCGCTAGAGGTTTCACTCTCTTTACTCGGCAAACCGTCGCCTATGATATTTCGCGATGACGATGATTTCGTGACGCAACTTCAGCCGGGCCGCGATGGGCTTATTATCGAGGATCTCGGTCGCCGCGCCGTGTTTCTGCCACAAGTCTGGGACGAGCTCCCCACAACGGATCAATTCTTGATGCATTTGAAGCAAAAAGCGGGACTCGAGGCGAACCATTGGTCTTCGACTTTCAAGGCATGGCGTTTCACCGCAACATCCCTGTACCCGAATATGACCTGATCGACGACAATCCGGGTCCAGCAAGCGGCGATGGACAACCCAGTAGACGAAGCCTATCAAGATTAGACCGCCTCACCCCTTATCCAACGCCGCCGAGACTTCAACCATGCAAAACCTGTCTGACCTTCTGCCCGCTATCACCGCTGTCGCCCACGAGGCGGGTGCGGAAATCATGAAAATCTACGCCACTGACTTCGACGTGAGCTGGAAAGAAGACAGCTCGCCCGTCACGGCCGCCGATGAACGCGCCGAGGCCATTATATTACCGGTGTTGCGAGCACTGACTCCCGACTACCCCATCGTTGCGGAAGAATCGGTTTCTAAAAACGGCATTCCGGCAATTGGATCCAGCCCCTTCTGGCTCGTCGACCCTCTGGATGGCACGAGAGAATTTTTGAACCGAAACGGCGAATTCACCGTCAACATTGCGTTGATTATCGATCAGGAACCCAAACTGGGCGTCATTTTCGCGCCCGCGCTCGGCGATACCTATACCGGCGTGGTGGGCGTTGGCGCGACCAAGCGTCATGAAGACGGGCCTGTGGAGGCGATACATGTCCGTGTTCCACCCAAGGAAGGCGTTACGGTTCTCGCCAGTCGTCGACATGGGGATCCGGAGGTTCTGGCCGCATTCCTGAAAGACCGCCCCATCGCTGAAATCAAGAATGCCGGCAGTTCGTTGAAATTATGTCTCGTCGCCGCCGGCGAAGGGGACTTATACCCGAGGTTCGGCAACACGATGGAGTGGGACATTGCGGCGGGACATGCGATTTTGTCGGCGGCGGGCGGGCGCGTCACGACCGAAGACGGCGGCCCCTTCCTCTACGGTAAAGAAACCATGCTAAATCCCCATTTTGTCGCCTGGGGCGGACTCTAGACCCGGTCCATTTCTCCCTCGCCCTCGGATAGGGCGGCTTCCCATCCGATCATCGCCAGCTTTCGCGACCGCCCCCAGCGGTATCCGCCAATTGCGCCGGATTTTCGAATAACCCGATGGCATGGGATCAGATAAGAAATCAAATTAGACCCATTTGCCGTCCCCACAGCGCGCGCAGCGCCCGCAGGATACCCAATGCGACGTGCGATATCCTGGTAGGTCGTCAGCATGCCCGGCGGCACCGCCAGCAACGCTCGCCAGACTTTTGTTTGAAACACGCTGCCGCGCAGGATCAGGCGCAACGGCGCGCCGCCTTTTCGAGGACGCCCGCCGGGGCCGCCAAAGATGCGATCCATATAGGCGCCGGTCGCTGCGGCGTCGAACTCAAATTTCGCCCCGCACCACCCCGACGAAAGATGCTCAAACGCATCCTCCCGGTCATCGTCAATTACAAATGCCAGACCACAGACGCCACGATCCGTAATCAAGAGCAGGCATTCGCCAAAAGGGCTCGGGTGATACCCATAGCGAATGGTGACGCCGGCCCCCTTTGATTTATATTCCCCCGGTGTTACCGCCTCGCTGGTGACAAAAAGATCATGCAGCCTCCCCGGCCCGGACAATCCGGCGTCATAGGCCGCATCAAGGACACTGGCGTATTGCGCCAAGGATTGTTTGGCGTGCTCCAGAGACAAGGATTGCAGAAACTTCTTGGGACTGATTCCGACCCAATCGGAAAAGAGACGCTGGAAATGAAATGCGCTTAATCCGGCAGAATCCGCTATTTGATCCAACCCCGGCTGGTCCTGATAGTGGTCATCCAGATACGCCAATGCGACGGAGATTCGATCAAAATCCCTGTGGCGTTGCTCAATGTTGACGCTCTCATGGGCGCCGGTTTGTTTTGTCGTCTCCTGTAACGGTCTCGCGCCCGGCATTTTTAGCCTCCGGTTACCTTCAGTCTGACCGCATCATGCCAAACAGCCTTAGACTCGCGCCACCCGATTCTTGCGCAATCCGGATTACTGTGGAATTTCCGCAAGAATGCTTTGAAAGACATCCATATCGACATTGCCCCCGGACAATATCAATCCAACGGACTTACCGGAATTCAGTGATTTTTCCTTTAACAACGCCGCCAGTGGCGCGGCGCCGGCGCCCTCGGCCAGATTGTGAGTGTCTGTGTAGTAAATGCGCATCGCCGCCTTAATTTCATCCTCCGAAACGGTGACAATCCGGCTGGCGCCCTTGTTTATGAGCTCAACGGCGTCTGGCTCCGGCGTTCTGCACGCAAGACCGTCGGCAATCGTATCGGCACTGTTGGTGGGCACCGCATGCCCGGCCGCAAAGGACAGCTCATAGGCGTTCGCCTGCGTTGCAACGACCCCGACAATCTCTGTCTTCAACCCCAGAGCGTCACGCGCCGCCATGACGCCGCAAATCCCCGACCCCATGCCAATGGGCACATAAACCGTGTCCAAGGTGGCGCGCCGCGTAGAAATTCCAGTCCATAGGTGCCCACACCCTGAACCAGCAACGGATGAAACGGTGGAATCGGCGTCAGCCCCTCCGACGCGGCGCGGTCCATCGCATATTCGCGCGCGACCTGGAAATCACGCCCCCGCACGACCATCTCGACGCCCAACGCCGACATCGCCGCGTTTTTCTCGACGCTGTTGCCTTCCGGAACCGTAATAATTGCCGAAATCCCCGCGTTCCGCGCCGCCAACCCAATAGATTGCCCGTGATTGCCACGCGTCGCCGTAATAACGCCGGAAGTCTCCCCACGCTGCTTAAGGTCATTCATGAAGACGATCCCGCCACGAATCTTGAACGCGCCAATGGGCGTATG
>JAESSL010000195.1 GCA_016764135.1 Alphaproteobacteria bacterium | reverse complement strand
GGTGATATCCGCCAGTAAATCATCGTATTGCGCGCCGCGATAGACGCCGCCAAGGCGTGCATCAATTTCAGCATCGCCCGGTTTGCTCCGGTTGTGCATCAAAATCACCGGCGCCCCGCGCGACGCCGCCAACCCCGCCAGTTCTGGATCGGCCCGAAAACCCCAGACGTCGTTGACCATATCCGCACCCGCATCAAACGCCTGCTCGGCGACCGCCGCCCTGTAGGTATCGACCGAAATGGGAATATCGGGAAACATCGCGCGCACGCTCTCAATCACCGGCAAAATTCGCGAAAGCTCCGCCTCGGCGCCGAGTATTTCCGCGCCGGGCCGTGTGCTTTCCGCGCCGATATCCAGAATATCGGCGCCAGACTCGATAAACCGCTGCGCCTGCGCCACGGCGCGCGCCACTGTCGCGTCTTCATTGGCCGTTTGCAGGCCGTCGCCTGAAAACGAATCCGGCGTAACATTCAAAATCCCCATGACGTAAGTCCGCTCAGACCAGTCAAAATGGCGGGACAAACGCAGCGCAGGACGCGGATCAGGGCGCATTTTCAAGTTTCTCTCAGGTTGGCGGTTTGACGTGGCTATATCGCACAGTCGATGATAGTTGTCTTGCCTCTTGACGAGCCCCTGTTCTGGACGCGTGTCCGGGGCCAGTATTCCCCCAATCGGGAGAGAACGAACATCGTGACTGAATCCCGCCCGCCCCTCGCCAGCCGTCAGCTGTATCGGATTTTTATTCGCGACCTCGTCGTGCCGTGGAGTATTGGCATCCACGACCACGAACATATCAAGGCGCAACGCATTCAGGTGAATATCGATTTGCAGGTTCTTGAGCCGGAGGATTTTGAGGCGGATCGCTATCGCAACGTCATTTGTTATGCGGACATCGTGGAAGGCATTCGAAAGCTGGCCGATTCAGGACATGTCAATCTGGTGGAAACGCTGGCCAACCGGATCACAGTACTTTGCCTTGTCGATCCCCGCGCCGAATCCGTTTCGGTGCGCATCGAAAAGCTGGACGCCATCAGCGGCGCGGCGGGCGTCGGCGTTGAAATACAACGCGACCGCACCGACATTCCGCGACCGGAATAAGCGCCCGAGGCGACCGGAATAAGCGCCCGAGGCGCCGCGACGAATCGGATATACTACGCATGATCGCGCCTGACGGCGATTTACATCCGGTTTTGAAAGATGTCCACGACAACGCATACCATCTTCTGGATCCAGGGCGAATTCCAGCAAGGCTGGCGTCGTCTTCAACAATGCAGTGATTCAGAAGACGCCCTACAAGCGCTCGAACGCCTCCAGACACAAGGGCGCTACGACAATCTCCGTTTGTTGCAAATCGATCAAAACGATTGGAACGAACCTGTCAAATCGACAGCCCTTCGGATTTACCAATCCGGTCAACGCCTGTCTGACGCCGACACCGACGAGCAAACTCGAACCCTTCAAATAGTGGAACGCCGACAGCGCGTTTGGCGGGCGTTGCCCCGTCTGGGGGCGCTGGCGTTAACATTAATCGCGTCAGTCAGCCTTGGCGTTTGGGTCGCCACCTTTTAGGATTGAACGTCAAAACCAGAGAGAGAGCTTGGCGTATCATGAGCAACGATGACGATATCGTAAAACTGACATTTGACGATCGCGGCGATGACGCCCGCATCGCCTGGGTCACCTTCAACAATCCATCCAAGCGCAATGCGCTGGGACTGTCCGGCAAAGATCGCTTCATCGAGATCATGACCGATCTGAAACATGATGAAACCCTGCGAGCTGTCGTGTTGACGGGCGCGGGCGATAAATCCTTCGTCGGCGGCTCCAACCTTGCGGAAATGGCGCATTACGACCTGGCGATGGCGGAATCATCCGCCACCAAGACCCACCGGGCCTGCGATTCCGTGCGCCAGTTTCCCGTTCCCGTGATCGCCCGCATCAACGGCTTTTGCTTTGGATCCGGTATGGAAATCGCAGCCTGCGCCGATATGCGGGTTGGCGCGGATCACTCAAAATTCGGCATGCCCGAAGTTCGTTTCGGCATCCCCTCGGGCATGGAAGCCTCGGTTCTGCCGCGCCTGATAGGCTGGGGCAAAGCGACCGAGCTGGTGTTGACCGGAGACCATATCGACGCCAATGAAGCGTATCGAATTGGGTATTTGCAGCGTCTTGTCTCGTACGATGCACTGGATGACGCCGTGGAAAAATGGATCGTGTCGCTGCTCGCCTGCGGTCCCCGCGCGGTGCGAATTCAAAAACGACTGATCATGGACTGGGACCGCATGTCGCCAACCGACGGCGCACGGGCAGGCATTCAAGCCTATGTCGATTCCTATCGAAGCGACGAACCCAATCGTATGATGACGGCGTTTGTGAACCGCCGCAAAAGCTGACATCGCGAGAGCGGGGCTCGTAAAATCCTGACCCCGCTCTCCACAACACTTCAGTACCGCCGCGAAAGCTCTAGCCAGTTTTCTGGCGCAACACATTCAATGCAGATCCGGCGCGGAACCATTGGAGTTGATCGCTCGTATAGGAATGCTTCAGCGTAATCGTCTCAACGTCGCCATCCGCGCGGCGAATATCACAGTCAACCGGCTTACCCGCCTCCAGCGCCGACAAACCAGCAAGGTCCAGTCTGTCATCCTCTTTAAGACGCTCGTAATCCGCTGGATCTGAAAATGTCAGCGCCAACAAACCCTGTTTTTTCAGGTTTGTTTCATGAATACGGGCGAAGCTCCGGGCAATGACGACGACGCCGCCCAGCAAGCGCGGCGACAGAGCGGCGTGCTCCCGGCTGCTGCCTTCGCCGTAGTTCCAGTCGCCAATGATGGCCCATTTGACGGATTGAGCCTGATAGTCGCGAGCAATATTGGCGAAGCTGTCGCCTGTTTTACCAGAGAGGACATTCAACCCGACGCCTCTTTCGCCGGTATAGGCGTTGACGCCCCCCATCAGCATATTATCGCTGAAACGACTCAGATGACCTCGTAATTTGAGCCAGGGGCCTGCGGGCGAAATTTGGTCCGTAGTCGTTTTTCCACTCACCTTGGCCAAAACAGGCATGTTCATAAAATCCTCGCCATCCCACGGCGCCCAGGGAACCATGCGCTCCAGCCGTTCACTCTCCGGGTCAATATTCACAACGACCGAACGCCCATCCTCGGGTGGTGCGATATAGGCCGGCTTTCCAGGATCAAATCCCAATTCAGGTACTTCGGGAGCCGGTTTTGGCGGTGCGAACTTAAAGGGTTCGCCATTGGCGCCCGTCAAACTATCCGTCAGGGGATTGAAGGTCAGGTCGCCCGCAATCGCAAGCGCTGTCACGATTTCCGGACTGGCGATGAAATTCAGCGTTTCCGGGCTGCCATCATTTCGACCTGGGAAATTACGATTGAAGGACGTCACAATCGTGTTCGGTTCGCCGGCTTTTCCAAAATTCCGCCGCCATTGGCCAATGCAGGGCCCGCAGGCATTGGCGAGAACCGAACCATCGACGGCCTGTAACGCCGCCATCTGGCCGTCCCGGTCAATTGTCGCACGAACCTGTTCCGACCCCGGCGTCACAAAAAACGGGGTCACGGCGGCAAGCCCCTGCGCCGCCGCCTGTTGCGCCACATCCGCCGCCCGACTCATGTCTTCATAAGACGAATTGGTACAACTGCCGATCAGCGCCGCAGAAATTTTCGCTACAAAACCACTTTGGCCGTCACGAACCTCAGCGGCCAGGTCCGATATCGGGCGGGCGCGATCCGGTGAATGCGGCCCAACGACATGCGGCTCCAGCGTCGACAGATCCAGTTCGACAATTTCATCGTAATGCGCGGCCGGCTCAGCCAGAACTTCGGCGTCGGGCGCAAACAAGTCGCGGAAGTCGTCAACAATCGACGTAAGGGCCCCTCGGCCCGTTGCGCGGAGATAGGCCGCCATCTTGTCGTCATAGGGAAAGACGGACGACGTTGCGCCCAACTCGGCGCCCATATTGGCGATGGTGGCCTTGCCGGTCGCGCTTATAGTCGCCACGCCGGGACCGACATATTCCAGTATTGCGTTGGTGCCGCCTGCGACCCCTAACCTGCCCGCAATATACAAGATGATGTCCTTTGGCGCGCTCCACCCATTCAACTGGCCCGTCAGCACGATTCCGATACGACGCGGATACAACAACTCCCAGGGCAAACCGGAAATCACCTCAACCGCATCCGCGCCACCGACCCCTATGGCGCAGGCGCCAAGGCCGCCCGCATTGGGCGTATGAGAATCCGTCCCGATGATGAGGGCGCCCGGGAACGCGTAATTCTCAAGGATCACCTGATGAATGATCCCGGCGCCCGGTTTCCAGAAGCCCGCGCCATAGCGTGCGGCGGCGGATTGTAGGAAGTCGTATACTTCCGAGTTTTCTACCAGTGATTCTGACAAATCTCGATCCGCGTCGACTCGCGCCTGAATCAGATGGTCGCAATGAATGGAGGTGGGCACCGCGACACGGTCCAACCCGGTCTGCATGAATTGCAACAGACCCGTCTGCCCCAATACGTCCTGAAAGGCGACCCGGTCGGGGCGCAGGGACAGATAACTTTCTCCCGGTTCAAACGCCTGAACCTCGGGCGCATCCAAATGTCCGAAGAGTAATTTTTCGGCCAAGGTCAGCGGGCGCTGCAAACGACCCCGCACCACATCCAGATTTTGGCGCATCAGCGCATAAAGTCGGGCGATCAATTCGGGGGATGTTTCGATAATGCTCATGGTCAAACCTCCTGAAATTCAGCGTAAAATTCATGCGGTGATCGTATGAGGGCTTAATGTATTAAACAAATATATGTTTAATACATTATCCATATGATATTTATATGCCATGTTCGACATCAGACACTTGCGTTACTTTCTGGCCGTCGCCGAAGAGGGGAATGTCACCCGCGCCGCTGAACAACTGGGCCTACAGCAACCGCCCTTGAGCCAGCAGATCAAGGCGCTGGAACAGGAGCTGGACGTTCAGCTTTTCCGCCGCAAACCGAGAGGTATGGAGTTGACCGACGCCGGACGGGCGTTGCAGGTCGATGCAAAACATATCCTCGGTCATATGGCCAAAGCGCGCGCCAAGGTCGAACGCACCGCCAGAGGCGAACAGGGCAATGTCGTTGTCGGGTTCACGAGCTCCGCGCCCTTTCATCCGTTCCTGCCCCGGTTGTTTCGACTATTTGGCGAGCGCTTCCCCCATGTCAGCCTGACGTTGGAAGAGCACGGCACGACCGAACTGGTGGAAGGATTACGCGCGGAAACGATTGACGCGGCGTTTGTCCGCTCCCCGGTCGCCGAATCTCATGGGTTGTCCGTCCACGCCATCAGCATTGAGCCCATGTTCGTCGCTCTGCCCAACAATCACCCGCTCGCCCCCGTACCGGGCGTTGACAACTTCCCCCCCTTGGCGCTTGAAGATCTGGCGGACGAACCCTTCATTTTATATCGCCGCCACACGGGTCCGGGATTCTATGATCTGATCATCGCCGCCTGTAATCGAGCCGGGTTCACGCCGAAAATCGCACAAGAAGCGCCGAGGCTTATTTCCACATTGAATCTGGTCGCCGCCGGGTTGGGCGTCACGCTGGCGCCGGAATCCCTCCGATCTTTGCAATTGGAAGGCGTCGCTTATCGGTCGCTGAAATCCGACCCCGGGTTAACGGCGCCGCTTAATCTGGCCTGCCGCGCCGTCGATCACTCCGCCGCCGCACGCCGCTTTGTAGAAATGGCCCGCGCTGAAGCGCGCGCGACGAAGGCTGCAAAAGAGGACGGCGGCAACAATAATGCTTGAGCGCGCAAGGTAGAAATTTATGCTGGAAGGCTGATGCGAGCGTCAAACCTTCGACCCATGGCGATCAGGACAACAACAGGAAACACTTCATGCCCTCAACGGTTTTCGATTCAAACATATATAAAAATCTGTTCGGAGCCGAGGATATGCGCCGCATATTTTCCGACGAAAACCATATCCAGATGCAATTGGACGTCGAGTCCGCCCTGGCCCGCGTGCAAGCGCGACTGGACATCATCCCCCAGGACGCCGCCGACGAAATCACGGCCAAGGCGAAATTCGAAAACCTCGACTTCGATGCGTTTCAAAAAAGCGTCGAGCGGGTGTACTCTCCCATCCTGCCCTTGGTCGAAGGCATCGTCGCGGCCTGTAAGGACGGGCTTGGCGAATACAGCCATTGGGGCGCGACGACCCAGGACATCATGGATAGCGGGCTATCGCTACAATTGCGCGACGCTCTGGCGTTGGTCGACAAAGAACTGACCGCCATTTCAGGCTCCCTCGTCGTTCTGGCGAAAAAGTACCGCGACACGCCGATGGCGGGACGCAGCCATTTGCAGCACGCCCTTCCCATTACATTCGGCTATAAGGCCGCCGTCTGGCTCTCGGGCATCGAACGTCACCGCACGCGGTTGGAGGAGTTGTTGCCGCGCGCAACGCAGCTACAGTTTTCCGGCGCAGCGGGGACGCTGGCCTCGCTGGGCGACAAGGGCTTGGCGGTTCAGGATGCGCTCGCGGATGAGCTGGGCCTGTTACGGCCAGAAATCACGTGGCACACCATGCGCGACAATGTTGCGGAGATCACCAATTTCCTGGGATTGGTGACAGGCACCCTGGCCAAGATTGGCACCGATGTGCTGATGTTGATGCAAACCGAAGTGGGCGAGGTTTTCGAGCCATTCGCCCCCGGTCGCGGCGCCAGCAGCACCATGCCGCAAAAACGTAATCCGGTCTCCTCGGAGCTCCTCATCATCGCCGCCAAGGCCGCGCGCCAAAACGTCGCAATGATGCTGGACGGCATGATTCAGGACCACGAGCGCGCCTCTGGCCCATGGCATGTGGAATGGCTGGCTCTACCGCAAATATTCATCCTCACCTCGGGCTCGCTGTTTCAGGCGCGCGATATGCTGGAAGGGTTGATTGTCGATGCAGATCGCATGCGTGCAAATCTTGATCTGACCAACGGCATGATTGTTTCCGAGGCGGTCATGATGGGTCTGGCGCCCTCTATGGGTCGGCAGGTCGCCCATGACGTGGTGTATGATTTATGCCGCGAGGCCCTCTCCCAAAACCGATCGCTGAGAGAACTGCTCTGCGAAACCGCCGCCGTCACTGAACATCTGACCGACGAGCGGATTGGCGAACTCTGCGAGCCCGGCAATTATACGGGACAAGCGGGTGAAATGGTGGACCGGATGCTTGCGAAAGTCGCCGCCACGCAACGATAACAACGGATCAGTCGAGGAAACACCATGCAGATATGGACAACCGGCGTCGCATCGCCGCGCGGGATCATGCGGGTCGCTCCGCAACTCGAAGACGCCGGCTGGGACGGTCTGGTCGTTGTCGACTCGCAAAACCTGTCCGGCGACCCTTATGTTTCGCTGGCCATGGCGGCGACGGTCACAAAACGGATCGGCCTTGGCACAGGCGTTACAAATTCAGTCACGCGCGCCGCCGCCGTCACCGCGGCCTCGATTGAAAGCGTGCAGCGCGTATCGGGAGGCCGCGCGGTGCTGGGGATCGGGCGCGGCGATTCCGCGCTAGCGCATCTCGGACGCGCCCCGGCCCGCGTCGCGCAGTTCGAGACCTATATCAAGCATCTTCAGGCCTATTTATCCGGCCGCCCGGTGCCGTTTGGCGAAATCGACTATCCCGATGATGTCGCCCCGCCAATAGCGGAACTCGGTCTGGCGGGCGAACCGGAAGCCAGCCATATCAGCTGGATTACCGGCGAGCGAAAAGTCCCGGTCGAGGTTGCGGCCAGCGGCCCCCGAGTCATCGCCGTAGGCGCGCGCCATGCGGACCGCCTGATGTTCACACTGGGCGCCGATCCGGAGCGTATCGCCTGGGGCATCGCGCAGGCCCGCGCTGCGCGGAAGACGGCAGGACTTGACCCCGACAGCATTACATTCGGCGCCTATGTCAATTGCGCGCCACACCCCGATATAACAATCGCCCGCGATATGGCGCGCGGCGGCGTCACCACCTTCGCGCGGTTTTCCGTTATGCAAGGCGCCGCGGCTGCCGGTCCCGTATCCCAGGAGACTGATTCCGTTATGCAGACCATGCGGGACTCCTACGACATGCGCGCCCACACTCGCGCGGATTCGGACCAGGCAAACGTCCTGACGTCCGCGTTCATCGACCAGTTCGCCATCGTCGGCGACCCGGACGATTGCGTGCGGCGGTTGCGCGATTTAGCGGCGCTGGGCCTGGACAAAATTATCATCAGCGGCGGACGGCGCGGCGCCAATCAGGAAGACGCCGCGACCGTTCAAACCTTGCTGGAAAAAGAAGTCCTGCCCAACATTCCGCGCTGAATTCCGGCGTTTATATCCGGCGCTGAATCCCAAGCTGTGCGAAAAATCGCCTTACAGGTTTTTCAGGAAAAAATCTGCCAGAGGCTTGTAGGAAACTTCTGAACCGCGCGTCGCGAAGTCGATATCGACAGTATCAATGACGCCGCCAGCGTTGCGATAGTTCGTCGCAAAACGTTCAGGTTCGTTCAAATCGAGCGGCGAGTCCGGATCCCGGTAATCATGCACCGGATCGGGACGCCCCTGAACCCAGATTGCGGGCGGCGTTTCCACCGCTTCCCCATTCTCCAGCGCCAACATCGGGTTGCCTTCCGCCATCGCGTCTTCCGTCACCCAATACGTGTCGTGGCGCTCGGGAATATCCCCCACCCAACCGGGCGTGTCGTCGCTGGCGCGCAGCCGCACCGCGTGGCGATAGCGCGACAGGGGATTGATAACGGGCCAGGTCATGCCAACGCATTTGACGCTCGCGTCCACGTCGGGACTCCCTTCAGGCAATGCAATGGCGGCATAGCGTGAATCCTGCGGTCGCATCGCCGACAACATCGCCAGATGACCGCCGCTGGACTGGCCTGTAACCGCAACGCGCGCCGGGTCGAGGCTCAATTCACTCGCCTTCGCTTTCAACCACCGTATCGCGTAATTTATATCCACCAGCGATGACGGATATTCGTCCGCCGCCTGCCGAAAATCCAGAGACACAGCGGCAATTCCCGCCTTTGC
>JAESSL010000194.1 GCA_016764135.1 Alphaproteobacteria bacterium | reverse complement strand
GCAGCATCAGGCTGAAAATACAGCGGCCATCGCCGGGCTCGCGCGCGTTTTGCACGCCAAGGGCGAAATCGACACGGCGCGCGTGCTGCTGGACGGCCTGTCCGACAAGTTGAAAGAGGATCCGGACATCAAAAGCGTTCAGGCGACCCTGGACCTTGCGGAAAAAGCGGGCGACGCTATCGCCGATCTGGAGCCCCTTCGCCAACGGTTAGCCGCAGACGAGAACGACCATCAAGCCCGGTTTGATCTGGCGCTGGCGCTGTTTGCGGGGAATGACGCGGAGGCCGCCATTGGAGAATTACTGGTGCTGTTCGGACGCAATCGCAGCTGGAACGACGACGCGGCGCGAAAACAACTGATCGAAATATTTGATGCGCTCGGCGTAGAAAGCGAGCTCGTCGCAGATAGTCGCCGCAGATTATCGACATTGATGTTCGCATGAACCCATTTGATCCGTCTTTCGAAGACCTTCCGGGCGTCCTGCCCGTATTCCCGTTAACCGGGGTGCTGCTTTTGCCGCACGGCCAGTTACCGCTGAATATCTTCGAACCACGGTATCTTGAAATGATTCGCGACGGATTGGCGCCGCCCCGGATGATTGGCATGATCCAGCCCGCGCAGGCGCAATCGGAAGCCGATGAGGACGACCCGGCGTTATATGGAACCGGATGCGCTGGTCGGGTTACCCGATTTGAAGAAACCGGAGTCGGCCGGTTTGTGTTAACCCTGCACGGCGTATGCCGGTTTGACGTGGTCGAAGAACTGGAACACGACCGCCCGTATCGACGCTGCGCCGTCAGTTGGTCTCGTTATGTTCAGGATATGGTGGATCAAGCCGGGAGCGGCTTTGACCGGACACGCCTTCAGGCGCCCTTGCGACGCTATTTTGAACGTCGGGAAATCAACGCGAACTGGGACGCAATCGAAAAACTGGACGACGACCGGCTTATCACCACAATCGCAATGATCTGCCCTTTCGCCGCGTCGGAAAAACAAGCCCTGCTGGAGGCGCCCGGCCAGACACAGCGCGGCGAATTGTTGATCGCCATTCTGGAAATGGCGAGCCTAGGCGATGACGATGACGACACGACGCGGCAATAGAGCCTGTTGGCTCCCCGATTTCAGGAACCCCCTCAGGAGAGGAATTCGCCCATGACACAGCCTCAATCCGACGCACAGCCCAACGCCCAATCCGGCGTAGACCCGAAATTGCTGGAAATCCTGGTTTGCCCGCTGACGAAAAGTCCACTGGTCTATGATGCAGCGAAAAACGAACTGATCAGCCAACAAGCCAATCTCGCCTATCCGATCCGGGACGGCATCCCCATTATGCTGGTGGAAGAAGCCCGCGAGATCGCCGATTCAGAAAAGTCCTGAGCACCCAAATGACCCAAAATAATTCTGAGACTCAAAACAATCCTGACGCCAATCCCTGGCCCCGCGAGATTCGCTACAAAAGCGCCGAAAAAATACTGGAAGTCGACTTCGAAGACGGCTGTATATTCCAGTACCCGGCCGAGTTTTTGCGGGTCGAAAGCCCTTCGGCGGAAGTTCAGGGTCATAATTCCGCAGAAAAAAAGACAGTCCCGGGTTGCCGCCACGTGGGCATCAGCTCCATGGACCCGGTCGGTAATTATGCAATCCGCATCAATTTCGACGATTCACATGATACGGGTATTTTCAGTTGGCGTTATCTTTATGAAATCGGCCAGACCCAGGATACGCTATGGTCCGGATATCTAGCCGAACTGGCGCGCCAGGGCCTATCTCGAGACCAGTAATCCGGGATTTTCTGCGACCAGAGAGGGATTTTTAATGTCGACTCCATCCGCTGCCGCCACGACCGCCAAGCCCATTAGCGATATAACAGGGTATCACGCCCATATTTATTTCGATTCCGAAACAGAAGCGGCGGCGCAGGCTATTCGCGAAGAAATCGAAGCACAGTTTGACGTTGTGATGGGGCGATGGCACCACAAGCTCGTCGGACCGCATCCTCGCCCAATGTATCAAGTCGCGTTTGAAACCAAACTGTTTCCCGAATTTACGCCATGGCTGGCCCTGAATCGCCGGAATCTAACCGTATTGCTGCACCCCAATACCGGCGACCACCTTACCGACCACACCAGTTTCGCCATGTGGATGGGTGAAGTACTCGAACTCAATGTCGGGATTTTCGATAAATCAGCGTAAACCAGCGCAAAATCGCCCGTTAAAGCGGGTCACCCCGAATAAGACGCGGCAACGTCCCCACAACGCCCATTGCGTGGCGCATCAGATCCTGTTTCAGCGGTGGAATTATTCCAACCGCCGCCAGACCGATATCCCGCGCCCCACGTAATGGCGGCAGGTCATTGGAGAACAAACGGGTCAAGCCATCCGTCACCGCCACCAGTAAGGTATTATCGAACCGGCGGCAGCGCTCATACCGCGCCAGCACAGTCGCAGACCCGATATCAAGCCCCAATCGCTGCGCGTCCGCAACTGATTCCGCCAGCGCCGCGATGTCGCGCAGCCCCATGTTGAAGCCCTGGCCCGCAATCGGGTGAATGGCGTGCGCGGCGTCGCCGATCAACGCCAATCGCGTATCCGTATAGCGCTCCGCATGCATAAGCCCCAAAGGAAACGCGCTGCGCGGTCCCGCGAGGGTCAATTCGCCCAGCCAGTCTCCAAAACGCCGGGATAATTCCGCCAGAAACGCCGACTCATCCAGCGCCAGAAGCCCCGCCACCAATTCCGTCTGCTCAGACCAGACAATATTGGTGCGCTGGCCGGTCATCGGCAGCATCGCAAACGGCCCACCCGGCAAAAAGAGCTCGACGGCGACGCCCGCATGGGGTCGCTCATGGGAAACCGTGCAAACGATGGAGCTTTGTTTATAGCGAATATCCGTCGCCCGGATGTCCGCCGCACGCCGCAGGGGCGAGTTTCGACCATCGGCGCCAATCGTAAGCGTGGCCTTGAT
Organism: Alphaproteobacteria bacterium; assembly: GCA_016764135.1. GTDB lineage: Bacteria > Pseudomonadota > Alphaproteobacteria > UBA8366 > JABJJH01. The sequence continues at coordinate 469 of JAESSL010000194.1, read as the reverse complement.
GCGCCGACCATCCGCCAACACGCCCACGGCGCTGTAGGCGTCGCGGTCCACCGACGCCAATTCAGCGGGTGCGAAAAGTTGAATTCCAGACGCATCCACCGCATCCGAAAGCGCCGCGCGGATCGTCCGATTTTCCAGAATATAGCCAAAAGGCGATCCCGGCGGCACCACGTCGTCGGATATTAGTTCCTGATGATCGTAATGAAGGAACAGCGACGATACGCCCTCGGTCAAATTGCCGTCGACGACGCGAATATCATAAATTGGCTGAGCGTCTTTCAGCATCGTCTCCCAGACGCCTATGCCCTCGAATATCCGGGCGGTCCCAAAGGATATCGCCGAGGTGCGGCCGTCATGGGCGGGCGTGCGCAACACGGACAATGGAGCGCGCTCCACGACGGCGACCCGCAACCCGGTTTTATCCAGGGCCAGCGCCATGGTCAGCCCGGCCATGCCGCCACCCGCGATC
>JAESSL010000193.1 GCA_016764135.1 Alphaproteobacteria bacterium | reverse complement strand
GCGCAACGCGTCGCGCGCCGTAAAGGTCCCGTGCGCATCCGCCATGATTCCCATATCCGGGCCCAGCGCCTTGCGCGCCGCCCGCACCCGCGCGACTGAATTATTGACCGTCTCATCCATCACGCCGACGCGCATCTTCACCGCCTTGAACGCGCCTTTGTCCAGATAGCCTTGCAATTGCGCGCCAATATCCTCGGCGGAGGCCCAGCCGCCAGAGGCATAGGCGGGCAACCAATCACGGGTTCGTCCGCCCAGCAATCGCCAGATCGGCGCGCCCAGATGCTTGCCTAAAATATCCCAAAGCGCGATGTCGATGCCGCTGACCCCGCAGATTGAGAGCCCGCGCCGCGCCAGATCCGGAAAGACATGACCGCGGGCCAAGGCGTAATGGGATCGCGAACGGTTATACATTTCCTCCCACAGGCGCGCCGGATCCCGAGGGTCCTGACCAATGACGACAGAGGCCAGATCATCGTTGATGATGCCAACCAGCGCTGAATAGGCGCCAGCGCTGCCCACCGCCGCCTTCGCTTCGCCCCACCCCACCAGACCAGTATCCGTCTCGATACGCACCAGCGCCGTATCAAAGGAGGTATGCACCCCAAAGTCGCTACGGTGCTGCTGATCTTTGGGGATCGGGACATGAAGCCAACGCGCCTCGACGGATTTTATTTTCATAACGTCGCCTTCTTGTTTTCAGCCAGGTTCCAGCCAACCCTGTGGTTTAGTCCAGCTTGTAGCCATGCGCTTGCAGATACGCCTTGAATTCCGCGCGTTCCGGCAAGGAGAGCTGACGGGTCACGTTTTCAGACCAACCGCAGAAATCCAGCGCGCCGTATATGTCGACATGACGCTGTTTTTCCGGCGCAATTTGATAAATTTCATGGCGCCGCGCGTCATAGGCGTCGATATCAGCCTCGATGTTGGAATCGTCATACTTATCCCGATGCACGACGGCGGCGGGCGGAATGCGCATGGAAATCCAGCCCTGCGTCGAAGGCCAACCCACACACAGGCCAGCGATGGGAAACACGCCATCGGGAATATCGCACATCTCTCGGAACATGGGCAGACGGTTCCGGACCTGACTGATCGGGCAACACCCCAAGCCAACCGATTCCGCCGCATTCATGAAACTCTGCATCGCCAACGCCGCGTCCACGACGCCATTCATAAACGTATCAACATTATTGTTCTGGTGATCGTGACCGCGATGTTTCGCCAGCTTCTGGATGCGATTCATATCGGCGCAGAACAACATGAAGACTGGCGCCTCTCCTTCCCAGCCGCCAATCGCTTCCCGCGATTTGGGATCGGTGATGACAATGATAGAATATTGCTGCAAGTCGGATTTGGCGGGGGCTGATTGCGCGCAGGCCAGCATCGCATCCAGCAATTCATCGGACACAGGTTCGTCTGTATAGCGCCGGTGCGATCGTCGGTTCAAAATACCAGCGGCGCCGCTGGTGAATTTTTCTTCCGTCTCCGCACTAAATTCCCGATCCAGACCAAACCGGTTCTTGTATAGTTCCGACAGTGTCGCCATGATAATTCCCCTGATTTAATGTTTATTATCAGATTTTTACGTAAATTTAATAATCTAATTTATTAATTAACACCCGTAACTATTTTTAGTCGTTAAATTTAATCCTTAATACGAGCATGAATGCCCCTATTTAGATTAGCATTCGTTAGCTTTAGTTAACATTTCACGCGGCCCCAACGCCAGCCACGGAACACGATACGGACGCCAATGCACGACGCGACATAGGAACATATTCACTTATTGGGTGTTTTCAAGGGCGCACTTGCGCCCCCCCTTAAAAGGATTAGGCTTAATGCTTAATACTCAAATTTCCGTTTTATTCCACGAATGCTCAGGGAGGTTGTCATGCAGCAACCAACAATCCGTCCGCTTGGCGACACGTTTGGCGCCGAAGTCATTGACCTTGATCTGACCCAGCCGATCGAGGCGGACACGGTCAACGAGCTCAATCAAGCGCTTCTCGACAATTTGGTCCTCGTCATTCGAGATCAGGATTTGACCGCCCAGCAATTTCGGGACGGCATCGCAAATTTCGGCGACCCCATGCTGCAACACCGCGTCGCCTTCCGGATCCCGGAATGCCCGGATGTCAGCCGGGTCATCAACCGCGAAAAAATGCGCCCAGCGTCAATGTGGCACACGGATCACACCAATCATGAAGAACCGCCGAAGGCGACCATCCTGTATGCGCGAAAATTACCCGCCGAGGGCGGAGACACCTGCTTTTCGGACATGTATGCCGGTCTGGATCTTCTTTCCGCGGAATCCCGCGAGAAAATTCAGGATATGGTGACGATCAATAATATGGAGCCGGACAACCCCACCTACGCCGCCGAGGACCGTAATGAATTCGACAGCGGCGTGCCCCACCCCATGGTGCGGACGCATCCGGAAACCGGCAAGAAAGCCCTATACTTCCATGTCACCAAGGCGTTGGAGATAGAAGGCATGGAAACAGAGAAAGTGCGCCCCTTTCTCGACGGGTTGCTGGAGGAAGCGATCAAGCCCGAGAATACCTTGCGCCACCACTGGACCATGGGCGATGTCGTGATCGTGGACAACCGCTGCGCCATGCATCGCGCCGATCCCAATTACGATCAGGCTGAAGAGCGCTTGTTATGGCGCGTCATTCTGAAGGGCGATAAACCCGTTTAACGACACACGGGCGAAAGCTCCGTTCAAGCAGACCCAGCGATCGATCAGTTAACCACGGAGCCCCAGCCGGTAGAGCAAACGCGCAGGGCCGAAAGCCTCCTTTCATTGATCCGCAGGGCCCGAGCGCCCATTTCACTGTCACACGGGTGAAAGCCCGTCTAATTCCCGAGGGTGAGAGCCCACCTAATCCCCAAGAGCGAGAGCTCGTCTAATTCCCGAGGCGAAAGCCCGTCTAAAAAAGGTACCGATATCATGGCGAACACACTACCCCTGACAGGATCCTGCCAATGCGGCGCGGTGACCTACGAAGTCACGAAAGAGCCGCTGGCCTCCATGGTCTGTCATTGCCAGGATTGCCAAAAGCTGTCCGCCAGCGCCTACAGCACGACCCTGGCAGTAGAGGCGGATTCGCTGAACGTCACCGGCGACCTGGGATGTTATGAGCGTGTGGCCGATAGCGGTCGCAAAAATTTCGCCTATTTCTGCAAGGGTTGCGGCAACCGGATTTATCATCAGGACCCCGACGCCCCCGCCTTGAAGCGCCTGAAGGCGGGGACCTTGAACAACGCCAGCATTCCCGAACCCAAGGCGCATGTCTTTATCTCTCGCAAGCAGCCGTGGGTCGTTATTCCCGACGGAACGCCAAGCTATGAAGAGGGCATGCCGCCGGCCGATTTCAAGCGTATCTTTTCGCTTTGAGAGCTTTGGGTTAACGACGCCGGGCGTCAATCGGGTTAACGGCGCCGGGCGTCACGCGGCGCCTCAAACTGTCAACTCACCGCGCATAACCGGGACGCAACGACCCGAGACGCCGACGGCGACCACGCGCCCGTCGCGCTTCTCAACGTCGAGTTCAATTTCGCTGGGACGCCCCATATCCACGCCCTGTTTTATGCTGATCTGCGCGTTGGCGTCCGCACGGGGGTCGAGCGACAGCAGAAAAGCGCCCAACGCCGCCGAAGCGCTTCCGGTCGCCGGGTCCTCTATGGTCCCACCCAGCGGCGCAAACATGCGGGACCGCAGACGGTCCACGCCATCGCTGTCGCGCGCATACGCCAAAATCGGTAAGCGACCTTCCACGTCGCCATGCCCCACCCCGACCGCGGCGGCGAACGCGTCCATACGCGGCGTCGCACGAGACAACGCGTCCGGCGCCACCTCGCCAATAAAAAAACCGAGGCCGACGGAGGCCAGAACCGGCGAGTGATTTTTATGGATCACGTCCACCGGATTCAGGGATAAGCACGACGCCAGAATGCTGGAATCCAGTCGCGCCCCAACCTCCAAGGATTGCGGCGCGACGAAACGAGCGCCAACATCGGCATCCTTTTCGCGGATGAGATCAATGGCGACCAGCCCGGCCTTCTCCTCAAATTGCATAGCGGCGCCGATTGGCTTCCCAAACACCTCATCCTGACGGCCCAGAACAAACGCCGTCCCCACATTGGGATGGCCTGCGAAAGGATACTCCTGCGTTCGGGTAAAAATCCGGACCTGCGCGGTGTTGGCGGGGTCTTTAGGCGGCAATACAAACGTCGTTTCCGAATAATTGAACTCGGCGGCAATTATTTGCATTTGCGCGCCGGTCAAACCCCGCGCATCCGTCACCACCGCCAGAGGATTACCGCCGAACTGTGTCGTGGTGAAGACATCAAGCGTGACATAAGGAAACGTCGCCATTTTTTATCCTGAATGATTTCAATCCGGTCTGGAGGACCATTCGCGCCGTGACCAAAAGGGTCCGATCCCATAATCTATGCGCCGACGATGGATAGACAAGGAGAGCCCGATGACGAACACCGAGACGCGCCAATGGTTGTTTCCCGACGCCTTGGTTGAAACAGACTGGCTCGAGGCCAATCTCAACGATCCGTCCTTACGTATTTTTGATTGCACGACCTACCTCCGCGCGCCGGGCGACAGCATGGATGTCCCCTATATCGTGGAAAGTGGTCGCGCGGACTATGAAAGCGCGCATGTGCCCGGCGCCGGGTTTCTCGACCTTCAGAATGATCTGTCGGACAATGCCCAACCCACCCGATTTATGATGCCCGACTCCGCAACGCTAGTGGCGGCCTTCGCGGCCAAGGGCGTCGGCGACGACACACGCGTCATCCTGTACAGCCGGGGCGCCATGCAATGGGCGGCGCGGATCTGGTGGATGATGCGATCCATCGGGTTCGACAACGCCGCCATCCTGAACGGCGGCTGGGAGAAGTGGGAAGACGAAAATCGCGCCGCCGTCACAGGCAACCACAATTACGCCGCGGCGCAGCTCTCTGCGAAACCGCGCGGCGGACTTTTCGTGGGCAAGACCGAGGTTCAGGCCGCCATTGGTGAAGACTCGATTTGCACGTTGAATGCACTGAGCGCCGAACTGCACAGCGGCGCGGGCGAGCGATATGGCCGTCCCGGTCGTATTCCCGGCAGCGTTAACGTTCCCGCCGCCGCGCTCGCGGACAAAACCACGCGGGCGCTTTTGTCGCCGCAAGCGGTGGAAGACGCCTTCGCCAAGGTCGGCGTCTCGCGGGACCAACAGATCATTGTATATTGCGGCGGTGGCATTGCAGCCTCGCTCGACTCCTTTTTGCTGCATCAGCTTGGATATACCGATATCGCGATTTATGACGCATCGCTGAGCGAATGGGCGCCCGACGCCTCCTTACCCATGGCGACGGATTGATCGCCCGACGCAACATTCGTTATGAAAACTGAAGGCCCTCTTGGCCTGTTCGCCGCACCGGGATTCTTTCGGCTGTGGCTGATTGGCCTGCTTATTGGAATCGCCCGTTGGCTGGAGATGCTGGCCATTGGCGTCTACGTTTTCGACATCACGGGATCAGCGTTTCAGGTCGCGCTTTTCGCAATTGCGCGGATGGCGCCGCTCGCGTTGTTTGGCGCGGTCGCGGGCGCCGCCGCCGACCGTTTCAACAAGAAAAAAACGCTGGCGATTGTTTTGTTCCTGGTCGCGGCTGCATCGCTCGCCCTTACCTTGCTGACTCTCTCGGGAATGCTGGAGCTCTGGCAGGTGGCGCTTGGCTCTTTTGCGTCCGGCGTCCTGTGGAGCATCGATTATCCGGTCCG
>JAESSL010000192.1 GCA_016764135.1 Alphaproteobacteria bacterium | reverse complement strand
GGGCCTCGGAGGCGCGCGCCATGGAAATCGCATTGTCTCTGTCTATGACGCAAAAGGCGTTGACCGTTGGCTGGTCCTGTTCAATGTGGTCGAGAATCGCCGTCGTCACCTCGACCGGCGAGAGTGTTTTTCGCCGATAATGGCGCAGCAGTTCGCTCGCCGTCAGGCGGGTAATATCGGTTGTTTGTTCCGGCATGGCGATCTCCATGAAACAAGGGCCCAATAATCAGAAGCTCTTATTTAACAGGGCGCCCGCCAGAGGGTAAACACCGCTGTTCCGGCGAAGGGGTAGTCAGCATGTTAAAACGCGTCAGAAACTGGGCTTTTGCGGCGTTTGCCGACGCCGGGGTGATATGAATATCGTCGATGGATTTAAAGCGGCCAAAAAACCGTCTGGCCTCGGACGCATCAAAACCGGCCAATTGGATTGCCTCCAGATACGCCGACGCTTTATCAGCGCGTTTGATCAGGCTTCGCGTCGTCTTCGGCATGATTGGCGGCAAACCGACCCGAATATGGATGGCGCGCTGAAGGCTGGCTTCGAGAGCGCTGTAATCTAATCCGACAGCGGCTTTGAACGGTGAAATCAGATCGCCAATGACATATTCCGCGCCGTCATGCAGGAGCGCGGCCAAGAGCCAGGATTGCGGTGCGTTTGGCCGCAAGCGCTGGAGTATATCGACGACCAGAACCGAATGTTGCGCAACCGTGAAGGCGTGGTCGCCGGACGTCTGGCCATTCCAGCGCGCAACCCGCGATAATCCATGTGCGATGTCTTCGATCTCAACATCCAGCGGAGAGGGATCGAGGAGATTGAGCCTGCGACCGCTCAACATTCGTTGCCATGCCCTCATGTGTTTGAACCACTCCTGATTTCCGGATGCGCCGTAACGGTCGCGTTTGAAAGGTTGATATGCTAACATTACACGATAGCAGCGTAGAAGAACGCTGATGACTCCGAAGAATCGAAGGTTAACAACGCATTTTATTGCGGCGCGTTCAGCGTACGCAATAAATGATATTGGCGTCTGGGAAATTGAGAGCAGGCTAGGAGACCGGGACCATGGATGAGCGGAACTTCGAATTTTTGGATCATGTCGTTGAGGCGTTTGCGGGAACGTCCAATGGATTGATCGCGGAGGCGCGGTCGTTGGAGAATCTCGATGACGTCTGTTACGGCTCGCTGTTAGCTGCGTGCATTCTCCATTGTGAAAAACTCGGCGTCGCCGTTGGCCGCTCGGAAGTCATTGATCTGGTGAACCGAATTTTTGACGAACGTGAATTGCGCGAAACCATGGTGAGCGAGTCGCCCCGGCCCTTGTCGAATAGATCGGGTGCTGAATCGCCTCGGGTGTTGAACTGACCCCTGGCGGCGCGTCAACGTCGGGCGACGCAGCCTTTGGGGACCTTTGGCCAATTAGGGATAATTCATCCTGAGATTCTACCATTTCGAGTCCGAATCCATCTTGTCAGAATTTTCCGCAGGCTTTATTTTCTGCTCGGGGTATAAGCGCTGTCATGACGTCGATCCGGTCGTTGCTGGGATAGCGTCGCGTTGATTTTGTCGGGAGGGGTCGCGACTTAGTACGATGAGTAAAAGCCGTGAACATCTATCAAATGGCCGTAAGGGTGAGCGCACCCGTTTGAGCCTTGCGCGTTTATTTCCTGCGCGGGAAATCATTCTGCGCACTGATGGCCGGATTCGCTATTTGCGTTTGTCGTCCCGAGTCCAGGCGACACTTGCGGCGGTGGCCGCTGTTTCCCTGGTGTGGAGCGCCACAATGTCGGCGGGCGTCTGGCTGCAACAGGCGCGCATTCAGGACACGCGCGAGCATCTGAACGACTCCAAGCTCGCTTATGATGATCTGCTGCAGGAAATTGAAGCCTATCAGCGCAAGGTCGTGACGATCACCGGCAAATTGAAACGGGATCAAACGGATTTGTTGCGGAAGCTTGCGCGCGAGGACGCTATTCGAAAAGGCGGAACCTCGAAGGCGCAGCCGCAGGCCGCGATCGCCGCGCGTGACGAATCCCAAAGGGAATCACGAGACGCGATGCATGCGCATCTTCGCCAGCTTGACGCGGAGTTGGCGGAAATTGAAGGGTTGAACACGCTGCTCGACGGATCGGTGCAATCGGTCCAGGCGGATCTCGCTGCGGTGGAAGCCGAACGCGCCGAGGTCTATGAAGCGCGGACGTTGCTAAAACGGCGGGTTGGTCAGTTAGAACAGGCGTTGGCGCTTGACGCGCAAACATTTCAGAGTGATTTGGGTCGATTGTCCGCGCAGAATAAACAGCACGAGGATAGATAGCGGCGATCACGGCGGAAGCGGACGCCGCCAAAGTCGAATTCAGACGTTTGATCGCGGTGCGTGATCAACTCCATGAGAAAATAGCGGGCCTGAACGAAGCTGCGGGCACATCAAGGCGACGCGGCGACAGCCTTTCGGAGAATCTACAATATTTGTTTTCTGGCCTCTCCGATGCCGTTGGCGGCGATGGACCAAATGCGCCCGCAGATGGAAAAGCGCGCGCTGAATATCTTTTGAGCCGTTTGAATGGGCTACATGCCGCTCAGTCCGGTATTATCGAAAATTTGAAGTTGCGGACAGCGGGCGGGATTGCGGACGCCGAGGCGATCATCGCCATGACGGGGTTGAAGGTCTCGAAAGTGCTCGCTTTTACAGCGCTGAAATCGACCGCATCGATACTGAGAAATACAGAAAACGACGATACGGCCTTGGGCAAGGGCGGTCCGTTTGTTGCGGCCGCCCCGGATGCGCGACTGGCCGACAGCTTTGTCTCGACGCTGGAAGGGCTGGACGACAGAATTCAACGCTCCGAGAAATTGCGCCTCGTTTTGGCCTCGATGCCGTTAATCACGCCCATTGATAACTATACCATCGCCAGCTCTTATGGTCGGCGAACTGACCCGTTTACCAAAAAACATGCGCTGCATAGCGGCGTAGACCTCGCAGGGCGAAAAAACATCGCCGTGCGCGCGACAGCGCCAGGGAAAGTCGTGTTTTCCGGCTGGAAAGGCAATTACGGACGGTTTGTCGAAATTGACCATGGCAACGGCTTTAAGAGCCGATATGGCCATTTACGGAAAATTCTCGTTAAAAAAGGTCAAACCGTTGGTCATCGGGCCAAAATTGGATTGCTGGGAAGTTCCGGCCGCAGCACGGGGCCGCATGTTCATTATGAAGTCTGGTTTAAGAACAGAGTCATGAACCCGATGAAATTCATCAAGGCGGGGCGATATGTTTTCAAAAAATAAAACGACCGGTAAAGGGGATAAGGCGCCGTCGCCGCCCTCTATTCTGGGTGAAGATCTGGCAATTCAGGGCAATTTGGCGTCCGAAGGCGACATTCAGATCGATGGTAAAGTTGAGGGCGATATTGCGTCCAAGACGCTGACGATTGGCGAAAAAGCCGTCGTGAAAGGAAATATAACCTGCGAAACCGTGTTTGTTGCGGGTGCGGTCTATGGCGCCATAAACGCTAGGACCGTTGAGCTCAGCGACACTGCGACTGTGGTTGGCGATATCCATCACGAAAGCCTGGCGATCGAGGCGGGCGCGACAGTGGACGGTTTTTGCCGACATATTTCACGACGTGATGCGAGCGCATCGACACGAACGGAAAACGATGCAGAACCGAAAATTTCACGACCCAGTCTGGTTGTTGGCGGCGCTTCCGACGAATAGGGCGCTTCCGACGGTCTTACGGTATTCCCGCCAGAAATTTTTCCAAGGCGTCAAGACAGAGCGGCTCCCGCATCGTCGGCGTGTGACCGACGCCCGGGAGCGAAACGCACTGAAGGTGCGGATGCGCCAGCGCCATCTTGTCGAAGGTGGCCTTGGACAAAACCTCCGAGC
>JAESSL010000191.1 GCA_016764135.1 Alphaproteobacteria bacterium | reverse complement strand
GCCTTTGGCGAATTCGACGGTGATTGTTTTGCCCAAAACAATCATGCCGGCATCGCGAAGCCGCTGCGTCACCGTGCAGTCTCTGGCGGCGACGTTGTCGCCCAGGGTGCGCGACCCGGCGGTGGTTGGAAGCCCGCCAACGTCGAAAATATCCTTTACCCCATAGGGCACGCCGTGGAGTGGGCCCGCGTACCGGCCCGCCTTGATCTGAATTTCGGCGGCTTTGGCTTCGGCCAGGGCGCGGTCCGCCGTCACTAGGTTGAAGGCGTGCAGGGGACCGTTCAGCGTCTCGATGCGCGCCAGAAGGTGCTCGGTCAGAGTGACGGGCGAAAGGTTGCCGCATTCGATTAAACGACCGAGCTCAGTGATGGTCATGTCATGTAACGGCGTATCACTCATGATGAGGTCTCCGATTGCGTATCAATCCGATCCGCCCAATCTCTGATGTGCTGGGCAACATGGGAAATGCCTGTCGCGTTTTGGTGGAAGTGATCGAAAAACAACCAGTCAGGGGATTTCAACGCGGGCGTTTTGTTAAAATCGATAAAATCAGCCCCACATTCTCCCGCGAGATTTTTAATCTGTGCGACGTATTCATTCCAATAGGGTTTTAATTCCGGGTCCAGGGTCAGCCCAATATGAGTTCTGTGTTTGGCGATGAAGATATCCATCACTTCGCGTTCTTGTGGCGCCAAGGGTTTTTCCAGCCATTGCGGACTTGCTCTGAAGCAGATCAGTAGTCGCGCAGACGTCAGGGTTTGCAGGGCTGACGCGATAAGCCGAATGTTTCTTCGGACGTCGTCAAAGGCAAGCTGAAACGCCATGAGAGGGTCATGGACCTCAATGCCGCTTGCCAATTTGAAGCGTTTGGATTGCCGGCGGGTTACCGCGCCTGCATTGAACATGGCGTCTGTGGATTGGCCAAACAGTATTGGAAAGGGGTGCGTGTCGAAGGGAGATAACAGGTAAATTATGGGCGCCGACGTTGTGATGAAGAGGGTGACGTAATCGATTTTTGGCGGCAGAAACAATTCCAGCAGCAGACGTATCTGGAGCGTGTTCATAACCGGGGCTGAAAGAGAATACCAAAGCGTATCGCCGTTGTTTCGCTGAGACAATTGGGCGTGCAGCGTTTCATTGTCTGCAAGGCCATAGCCATAAATGACGCTGTCGCCGAGGAGCATGCCTTTTTTCCCGGGCGCCTCACAAAACTGATCGTAGCTGACCGCTTCATCGTTGACGACCAATCGTCTAAACCCATGCGCGTCGGTGTTGAGCGACGGCGACTGATGATTGGCGATCGGCATGCGCATGACATAGGGCCGCAGGGCATATGGAAGTTCGTCAAAATCTTTGACGTTGGGGATTATCCGCCAAATCTCCTGTGAGATTCTGGCAAGCTCCTTCTTTTTGTCTTCTTTGGCCTTATCGTCGCTCGGCGCCATCGCCGTTACTCCTGTGCAAATAAGAAAGCGGGGTTTCGGTTATGTATACATGTCTCGCAGTTTGGCCCGATCTTCCGGGGAGGGCGCCGCAAACAGACCCGTGCGCGCCCGGTGAACGCCGAGTTGCTCGAGATCCACCAGCATCTCGGCGGTTTTCACCACGGTGGCGCAACAATCCAGAATTGGCACGCCGTCAATGTCGCGCACGTCCTGATCGAGAAGAAACATATTCATCGGGTTGCCCGCCACCAGCAGGGTTGCGGCCCCCTGCGCGATGACGGTTCTGGCGGCGGTTGCAAAGGCGTCCAGATAGGGCCCCGGGGTGTCGTACATTTTGGGAAAATCGGCATAGGTCATATCGAGATGCGCGCCGCCCGCCATCCGCTCCGCGACGCCGTAGCGTTTCGTCAGTTCACCCAGGTGCAATAGCATCGCTGCGTTATGCGTGACAAAGCCAAAGGACGGCGCCAACTGACAGGCGAGATGCACGGCGCTCTCGGTGATGAACGCGATGGGCAGGTCGATGACTTCCCGCAGTTCATAATACCCATGATCAAAGGTGTTGATGATTGCGACGGCGTCATACCCTTCCGCCTCGGCGCGCAGCGCGCTTTTGATCATCAGGGTCGTCACCTGATGAAACGAGGCGTGCAGTCGGTCCTTGCCGTGGGGCGTGCCGTCGATTCCATGGACATCGACGGTGACGCCGGGCCGCGCCGACGCCCTCAGGCGCCGGTTCATGGAATCCTCATACAGCCGACCATAAGGCGTGGCGTTATCCGCTGCGAGCGCGCTGCCGCTTTGTAGCCATAGCTTCATGATTTGCGCCCCTCCAGATTTTCGCCGGTGTCAGTCGTCCCGCGGGACCGAGGCTTCACCGTCGCCGATATAGGTTCGGTTCCAGGTCGGCGTGATCAGGACTTCGTTGAGGCAGACATGGGCGGGCATTTGCGAAATAAACAGGATCGTGTCGCCCATATCTTCTTCCTGGATCATTTTTGCGCGCGCCTCCGCATTGGGCGGCGTCGGTCGGCGGTCGAGAATCTCCGTGGCGACTTCGCCGGGACACAGCGCGCAGGCGCGAATGCCCTGATGACAATGTTCGATATTGATGCTCTCGGTCATCGCATTCACCGCGTGTTTCGTCGCGGAATACGGTGCGCCGGATAACGCGCCAACGCGCCGCCCGGACATGGAGGATACATTGATAATCAGTCCGTCGCGTTGTTTACGCATCGGTTTCAACACCGCATGAGAGCAATTGAAGGCGCCGTTCAGATTGACGTCGACCAGAAAGTTCCAGTCGTCTGGCTCAATTGTTTTCCAGCGTCGATTGGCGGTGTTGACGCCTGCGCTGTTCACCAGAATATCGATGCGGCCATGTTTTTCGATGATCCGGTCGACGACGACGTTAACGGCGTCGCCATCGGCGATGTCGAGGGGCTCGATTGTCGCAACGCCGCCTGCATCCGTAATCCGTTTCGCGGTGGCTTCCAGTTGCGGCACACGCCGACCGGACAAGATGACGATGGCGCCTGCGCCGCCCAGCGCGATGGCGCCTGCGCGTCCAATACCCGAGCCCGATCCCGTCACCCAGGCGATTTTTCCGTTTACCGATTGCATCGACGCGATCTCCCAAAAGTTAATGCCGTTCGAAATGTCGCAGTCTTCTCCGGCCTTAACAAGGCGCCCTATGCTGATAACCCAGACAAAATACCCACAACTCAAATTCTGCGGTTACACTGACGCGTGCGCCGATGCGCGCGACACCTGAACAGGAGGTATTCCAATGAATGAATTTTTAAATCCGGACACCGTTCGCGCGCCCGGCGGCGCCTATAGCCACACCGTTAAAATTCCGGCCAATGCGGAATGGCTGATGATCGCGGGGCAGGTTGGCGTGAATCAGAAAGGTGAAATTCAGCAGGGCATTCGCAAACAGGCCGAACAGGTGTTCCGCAATATCGCGGCGTGTTTGCGCGCGCACAAAATGACCAAGAAGGATCTGGTGAAGCTGACTGTGTTTTTGACCGATCCGCGCTATGTCGAGGCCTATCGCGCCGCGCGCAAGAAGGTGATTGGCGATGATGTTCTGCCCGCCTCGACATTGTTGATTGTGGATGGCCTGGCGTCGCCGGACCTGCTGATCGAGATCGAGGCCACGGCGGCGAAAGCAGCGAAGAGCTAGCTGGGTATTTTCATCGCCATCGCGGCGTCAATCCCGCCGAGTTTGCAAATCTGGCTGGCGATTTCCGCCACGCCTTTGGTGGTTTTCATATTGGCGAAAATGAAGGGCCGCTCGCCCCGCATGCGTTTGGCGTCGCGGTCCATCACGCCCAGATCAGCGCCGACATGGGGCGCCAGATCGGTCTTGTTGATGACGAGCACGTCGGACCGGGTGACGCCGGGGCCGCCCTTGCGCGGGATTTCTTCGCCAGCGGAAACGTCGATGACATAGATCGTGATATCGGCCAGTTCCGGGCTGAAAGTCGCGGCCAGATTGTCGCCGCCGGATTCGATGAAAATCAGGTCCAGTTCCGGAAACAGCGCGCGCATATCGGCGATGGCGGCCAGATTAATCGAGGCGTCTTCCCGGATGGCGGTGTGGGGACAGCCGCCGGTCTCTACCCCCATGATGCGCTCTGGCGGCAAGGCGCCGCGTCGGGTCAGGGCTTCGGCGTCCTCCTTGGTGTAAATGTCGTTGGTGATGGCGCAGATGTCCAACCGATCGCGGAAGGTCTGGCATAGCCGCTCGACCAGCGCCGTTTTGCCGGACCCGACGGGGCCGCCAATGCCGACGCGAAGGGGGCCGTGCCGGGATTTCAGTGGAGACTTCAGGGGGGATTTTGATTGGGAATTATTCATGATCGGAACAGCCTCGTATATTGGGTTTCATGCTGCATGGACGCAATATCCGCCAGAAACGCGGCGCCGCCAAGGTCATCCAGCGTGGCGGTGAGCGCATCGTCGGTGAGTGTGGCGATGGTCGGCTCCAACCGCGCCAGAAGGCGTTGCCCGTCAGTCTGGCCCAGTGAGATTAATCGCAATCCGGCGGAAACCAGATTGGCGATGAAGCCGTGGAGATAGGCGTGCAAGGCGGGGCGAAGCGACACCCCATGGCCCGCCGCCGCCATGGCGACCGCGACTGGATAGGCAAGG
>JAESSL010000190.1 GCA_016764135.1 Alphaproteobacteria bacterium | reverse complement strand
CGGTCGGCGCAAATTGAGGATACGGGCCGGATGAGACGGGACCCCTTCTATCGAGCTATGGCGGAAAGCGCAAAGCGCGCCGTCCTAAATCGCCAATGTCAGCCCTTGCGGCTTCCCTTGGACAAATATGATGAGTGGCAAGTGATGGTTTTGAAATTCGATCCACGCGGTATGTTTTAGGAGCGGAACGAACGCATGAGAAAATTTTCTGACAAGAAGAGCGTCGCGACTATTTTGCGGCGTGTCTTGAAAAGCGCGATGGCGCTGGCCGTGGGGGCGGGGCTCAGCCTCGCAATTCCGGCGCAGGCCGAAGTTCGCATTGATATCACGCGCGGGACCGTGAAGGCGTTGCCTATCGCCGTGACGCATTTTCATGGTCTGGTCGGACCTGAAATAGACGTAGGCCGCAACATCGCCGGGGTCGTCTCGGCTGATCTGGAGCGTTCCGGGTTGTTTCGCCCGCTCGACAAGCGCGCGTTTATCCAGACCGCCGCGTCCCTACGGGTTCGCCCCCGGTTTTCGGACTGGCGCGTCATCAATGCGCAGGCGCTGGTGCAAGGAAATGTGAAATTACAACAAGATGGGCGGCTTCGGGTTGAGTTTCGTCTATGGGATGTCTTTTCCGAAGCGCAAATGACCGGACTGGCCTATTTTACGGAACCTTCTAACTGGCGCCGCGTCGCGCATATTATTTCGGACGCGATTTACAAACGAGTGACGGGTGAATCCGGATATTTCGATACCCGTATCGTTTTTGTCGCTGAAAGCGGGCCTTTGAAACGCCGGATCAAGCGTCTGGCGATCATGGATCAGGACGGCGCCAATCACCGGTATCTGACGGATGGCTCCAATCTGGTGCTGACTCCCCGATTTTCGCCAACCCTGCAAGAAATTACCTATCTGTCCTATTTCAACGACGAGCCACGCGTTTATTTGTTTGATATTGAATCCGGACGGCAGGAGTTATTAGGTGGATTTAGAGGGATGACGTTCGCGCCGCGTTTCGCGGCGGACGGAAAGTCCGTTCTGATGTCCTTCGCCAAGCGCGGTAATTCCGACGTTTGGCGGATGGACCTGTCCACGCGCACGGCGACGCAATTAACGCGCCATTCGGCTATTGATACGTCGCCCAGCCCGTCGCCGGATGGCAAGCAGATCGCTTTTAACTCTGATCGTGGCGGGTCGCCGCAGCTCTACGTCATGGATCACAACGGATCGAATGTACGCCGCATCAGTTTCGCGCGCGGGCGTTATTCCACGCCGGTCTGGTCGCCTCGGGGCGATCTGATCGCGTTCACCAAGCAGACCGGCGGCAAGTTCCATATCGGGGTCATGCGTCCGGATGGCAGCGGCGAGCGTATTTTGACCGAAAGTTTTCTGGACGAAGCGCCATCCTGGGCGCCCAACGGTCGGATAATCATGTTTTTTCGTCAAACGCCGACAGATACAAAGGGGAAAGGCGGGACGACCCGGCTTTATTCAATCGATTTGACGGGGCATAACTTGCGAGAGGTCATTACGCCGGGTGACGCGTCAGATCCGGCATGGTCTCCTTTGATCCCTTAAATCTTCGATAAATAATAAGAGGACAGGAATACTTCGCAATTTCAGTCAATATTTCGTGTTCCGGTCAATAGCTATGGTTGAAATTTGAGAATTCATGTGGTTAGTATCAGAAACTTCGTGTTTCACTTAAAATAGTACTTTAGGTGTACACGCTAACGTCATTTGCTCCCAAGGAGTCCTAGATGAGCTTTAAAATTATTAGTTTGATAGCTGCAACGGTGCTCGTTGCAGCTTGTGCGACTGAGCCTGAGGATTCCGGCGCAGCTTCGGGGCAGGGATCGTCCTCTTCGGCGTCCAGCTCTGGCAGCGCTTCCAATAGCGTTGGTTCAAAGCAAGCGATGCAGAACACGCAACCAAATGCACCGACGCCAGGGTCTATTGAAGATCTGGTCGTGAATGTCGGCGATCGGGTGTTTTTCAGCTTTAATAAATCTGATATCCAGCCCGACGCGGCGGATACGCTGAATCGTCAAGCGGCGTGGCTCAAGAAATTTCCGAACCACATGATCGTTGTCGAGGGTCATTGCGATGAACGCGGAACGCGGGAATATAACCTCGCGCTTGGCGAACGGCGCGCGAACTCGGTTCGTGAGTATCTGATCAGCGTCGGCGTCGCCGCCAACCGGATTGCAACGATCAGTTATGGCAAAGAACGCCCCGCCGTGCTTGGCGCGAATGATGCGTCCTGGTCGCAAAACCGTCGCGGCGTAACGATTGTTAAAAACGCTGGTAGCTAAAATCGTCTAAACAATAGACGACGGCCTGACTGGACGACTGAGCCATGGGCCCGTTAAAATTTTTCCGGCGAAATCGGGGCGGTGACGCCTTAATTTCGCCGGAATGCTTTGTTCTATTGGCTTTGAAATGATGCACACCAAACTTTATGGTTCTGTTGCCGAAGTGATCGCCGGAAGCGCGAGAATGCTGGCGATGATTGTCGCGGGCGCTTTATTGTTTGCCGCCCCCACACTGGCGCAGGACAGCGCAATCTTTGATGAATTGCAGCGCTTGCGCCGGGATCTGGACGGACTTCAGCAATACGTATATCGCGGCGACAATGGCGACCGTCGTGGCGTGACGGGTGCGGGCACTGGCGCCGGGTCTGACGGTGGGCCCGCGCAAATGCAATTCAACGCGCGCATTCAACGCAAGTTGCAAGAGCTGCAAGAGCGTATGCGCGAGCTTACCGGGTTGGTCGAGGAAGTTCAGCACAATATCGGTAGAGTCGGCGCACGAATGGATAAACTGGTCGGCGATGTCGATCTGCGCCTTCAATTACTCGAACAAAACAGGGTACTCGAACAAAACAGGACTCCAGGGCTAGCAAACGACGTCGGCGTCGCCGCGCCGATTGTTGGTGAGGGTCCGATTGGCGCAGCCCGAATTGAAGACAGGTCGACAACGGTAATCTCGTCCGCAGGCGTGCAAAGGGCGGGGGCGCCAATTGCGGGAACATTGGGCACCGTCAGTGAAAATGCGGTGGATTCGATCCGCCGAGGCGAGGCGATTGATCCAAAACACAATGCGGGAACAATTGCGCCGGGCTTGGAACGGCGCGCAGTTGCCCGCAGTCTGTCCAGTCAGCCAAACCTGCAATCGGCGGCCACCGCCGCGCCCGCGCCGGGTCGGGTCTCCGTTGGACGCGCAACCGTCGCATCCGCGCCGCGTTCGGTGCTTCCGGCAGGCGCGCCAAAGGACCAGTATAATTTTGCGCTGTCGCTGCTGCGCAAACGAAACTATCCCGGCGCCGAAATAGCGTTTCGCGAATTCATCGAAAAACACCCCGACAATGATTTATCCGGCAATGCAATGTACTGGATGGGGGAGACATTCTATGTGCGGAAAGATTTTGCTGAGGCGGCGCGCATCTTCCTGGATGGGTATCAGCGTTTTCCAACAGGCGGCAAGGCGGCGGGCAATCTTTTAAAGCTCGCAAAGTCACTGTCGGAGATTGGCGAAGTTAATTCCGCTTGCGCCAGTTATAAGGAATTATTGAGCACATTCCCGGATGCGGGGGCGCGCACGCTTTCAACCGCGCGACATGAATCAGCTCGCCTGAAATGTAGTTGATCGGTGTCTGGCGACGCGGCTGACATCGCAGGTAATTCAAAAATAATCCCACCGCCTGAATTCCACGCCTTGATGGCGGGACTGGGACCCTTTGAACGCAATCCCGTTATTGCAATCGCCTGTTCCGGCGGTCCGGACAGTATGGCGCTCACCTTGCTGGCGGATGATTGGGCGCGAAATCTGGGCGGACGAGCGATCGCCTTGATCGTTGATCATGGGCTTCGTGAGGAATCTGCGGCGGAGGCGAAGATTGTTCAGGAACGTTTGAAGGTTCAAAATATTGAATCTGAAATTCTGACGCGGCGCGGGGGCAAAATTACCGGCGATATTCAGGCGAAAGCGCGCGACGCCCGATATTCGCTGATGACGCAATGGTGCGCGCACCAGAATATCCTTCACCTCTTGTTCGCCCATCATCAAGAGGATCAAGCGGAGACCCTGCTGATCCGTCTGGAGCGGGGTAGCGGTGTTTTTGGCATGTCCGGCATGGCGCGCATTCGAGAAACAAATCAAGTTCGTATCCTGCGCCCGACTCTGGGACTGTCGCGCTCTCGACTCCGTGCGACTATCGACGCCCGAAAAGTCAGGTTTGTGGAAGACCCTTCCAATCTTGATGCGCGCTTCGCCAGAGTCCGGATCAGACAGCGTCTTGAAAAGTCCGGGGATGCTCGATCGGCTTTGCGATTGTCAGAGACGGCGTCGCGTATGGGCGCGGCGCGGGCGGTGCTGGAGGATATGCTGAACGAAGCGCTCGCGCGAACCTGCCGAATTTTTCCGGAAGGGTATTGCTTAGTGGACTGGGCGGGGCTTGCATCGACGCCCATCGATATCCGACGACGTGTTCTGGCAAGCGTGCTGACCTGCGTGGGCGCGCGCGCCTATACGCCGCGCTTCAAACAGGTTTGTACGCTGGCAAAAACTCTGACGACGGACAATGGAAAACCCGGTGTCTGCTTATCAGTCACACTCCAATATCCGGCGT
>JAESSL010000189.1 GCA_016764135.1 Alphaproteobacteria bacterium | reverse complement strand
TCATGACGAAAAACGTCGCCGAACTGATCGTCGCGCACCTTGCCGATATAGGCGCCCTTGCCGCCCAGCGAGGCGAAACCCGCCATCGTATTGCCGCAGGATCCGCCTGAACTCTCCAGCGCTGCGTTCATTTTGCCATACAGAAACGCCGCACGTTCGGGGTCGATCAGCATCATGCCGCCCTTGGCCAACTCATGCTCTTTCAAAAAAGCGTCGTCAGTCTGGGCGACGATATCGACAAGCGCATTGCCGATGCCGACGAGGTCGTATTGGGTCATGGCGTAATCCTTGATGTCCGGAGAAATAAGCGGAATAAAAATGTAATGGGTTTATAGCAGCGGCGGAAGGCTGGGTAAATCGGGCCGGGCGGGCGCGGCGATACGCCCAACACACGCGGGGCCGAGCCACGTTTTGCCTCTTGCGCCTTTGCGCGCGGCGGCTTATCTGGAGGCGAGACAGAACCGGAAAGACCTGATTATGGGCGTTATCGATTCCTTTCTTACCGCCGTCGCGCAACTCTCGGATCCGCGCCTTCGACGCGTCTTGTTGATTGGCATATTTGGTTCTCTGGCGATCTTTGTCGTCCTGTGGTCCGGCTTCGGAATGCTGACCAGCACGCTCGACTGGGCCATGATTCCCTATATCGGATGGGTTTTCGACTGGTTGGGCGACACAGCGGAGTGGTTGGGCGGTTTGGTGTTCATGACCGTCGCGCTGGCCATATCGTTTCTCCTGTTTCCCGCCATCGTCACCATCATCGTCGGGTTTTTTCTGGAAGAAGTCGTCAGCGCGGTCGAGGACCGACATTATCCGGACCTGCCGCCCGCGCGCGCGCAACCGACCGCCGAGGTTCTCTCCATCACCGTTCGTTTTGCGTTGCTGGTGATCGGCCTCAACCTTCTGGCGTTACCGCTCTACTTAATCCTGATGTTTTTGCCGCCGCTGAATCTGGTGCTGTATTATCTCCTGAACGGGTACCTGGTCGGGCGCGAATATTATGAACTGGTCGCGCTGCGACGGTTGGAGCCTCAGGCCGCGCGAGCCCTGCGCAAGGCGCATAAAGGTCGCGTCCTGTTGGCGGGCGTCGTGCTGGTCTTTTTCATGACCATTCCAATCGTCAACTTTGTAACGCCCGTTCTGGCGGCGGCTTTCATGCTGCATGTTTTTCAAAATCTACCGCGCCGGAACGAGTTTTCCTGACGCGCCAAGCGCCGCAGCCAACCCGTCGGGCGCAACGAATTATCGCGCGCCTCACCTTTCAGGTTTATGGGCGCGCGACATTTGGTTTGGAAGACGAGACGCGCCATGGTAGTTCTGACATTGATTATGATGAATCCTGTTGATGATTTTTCGTCCAGGTCTTTTGTTTAAGGACGCCTTATGACTGATGATAGTTCGACCACGCCACAGTTTCGGCCCGACCCGCCCCGCAGGGTTGTGGAAATTCCGGGCCCCAGCGCTCGACGTCGTTCAACGCCTTCCGATGCGCCCGGCAAAAAGCTTCTGGTTGGTCGGGAAATCAAACTGTCCGGTGAAATCACCGCATGCGACACGCTGGTCGTTGAAGGCACCGTTGAAGCCCAACTCAAGGACAGCCGGGTTATTGAAGTCGCCCGGTCCGGCCATTTCAAGGGATCAGCGGATATCGACGTTGCGGAAATTGGCGGTCATTTCGATGGCGAACTGATTGTCCGCCAGCGTTTGTTGATTGAAAGCACCGGCCTGGTCACGGGCACCATCCGATACAAAGAGCTGGAAATTGAACGCGGCGGTCGCCTGTCCGGCGATATCCAGATTATTTCAGACGACGATGAACCGTCTTCCGGCCCCTCCAGCAATAACGGGTAGTGTGCGTCGTTTCGGCCACGCCGTCCGCAGCCGCGCCATACTTGTTCCCGCAATCGCCCTTTTATCCTTCGCGACGGCGTGCGGCTCCACGAGCGACGTTAAGCGAGCCGCGCCAAAAAAAGTAACGCCGCTTACAGAGACAAGCGTCGTCGCCATCCCGCTCCGCGCGGCGCCCAAACCAACCGCGAGCATCGCCTGGAAAAATCCGCCCGCCCGGATCGCCACCGCGCCGCGCATACCCATGGCGCCGCCTAAACCGGGTCGGCTCATCGGCATGAATGGCGCGGCGGTCGCTGAACTTCTGGGCCCCGCGCGTTTTGTCCGGCGCGATGGCCCAGCGGAAGTCTGGCAGTACCGCAACGAGCATTGTGTGCTGGATGTTTTTCTGTACGGACGCGACCGATTAAACGTCACGTATTTTGATCTCCGAAAACGCCGCACCGGCGCGATGGAGCCTACCGCCTGTTATGCAGAGCTGACCAATCGCGCGAAAGCCGATAGCTAGGCCTTCTGCATCCGGTTCCCACGACCAAACAGGGCCGCCCGCACGGCCAAGCAGGGAGCCTTTATAAAATTTTCGCCTTGTACCCGCAGACATCGTTAACGATGCAAGCGCCGCAATCCGGCTTTCGCGCCTTGCAGACATAGCGTCCATGCAAAATCATCCAGTGATGCGCATGTTGTTTGTATTCCGCCGGAATTCGTTTTACCAAGCGCTTCTCGACGGCGAGTGGCGTTTTTCCCGGCGCCAGCCCCGTCCTGTTTCCCAACCGAAACAAATGCGTATCAACGGCTATCGTCGGGTGACCAAAGGCGATGTTGAGGACGACATTCGCCGTCTTGCGGCCCACGCCCGCCAGCGTCTCCAGCGCCTCGCGATCCTCCGGAATTACACCGTCAAAATCTTCCAGTAATTGCTGACTGAGCCGAATGACGTTCTTCGCCTTGGTGTTGAACAGGCCGATTGTCTTGACGTAATCGCGAACGCGGCCCTCCCCCAGCGCCAGCATTTTTTCAGGCGTGTCGGCGGCCTCAAACAACGGCCCCGTCGCTTTATTGACGCCAATATCGGTCGCTTGCGCCGACAACACCACAGCGACCAGAAGCGTATAGGAGTTGATATAATCCAACTCCCCTTTGGGTTCCGGATCTGCTTCGCGCAGGCGGTGAAAGAATGTCTCAATCTCGACTTTTTTCATCATATCGCTGTCTGGACCGAGTCCGCCCTTTATAAAGTTGTCGCCGGATAAAGTTGTCGCCAGCAAGTTGATCCGGAAACCGCTAAGGTACAGCGTTCCATGCGGGTCGCCAATCCTGGACTTCACCCCCGACGCGGCCATATGCTAACAAGACCATGGCACAGGTTGAGAACAACCCAAACGTAACGCCGCGCGTATATTTTGATGCGGCCTTGCATCCCCATCGCAGCCTCAGCGCGACCGGGTTTTATGTCGTCATGGGATTGGCCACATTCTTCGGAATCGCCATTGGCGTCGGATTCACGCTTGTGGGAGCGTGGCCTGTTCTGGGGTTTTGCGGCGTCGAAATCCTGCTTCTGCTTCTTGCGTTTCGCATCAATTACCGCAATGGCCTGATCTCGGAACATTTGCTATTGTCGGATGATGGATTGCGGGTGCGCCGGTTGAGCGCGCGAGGCAAGATTACCCGGCAGTGGCTTTTCGAACCCGGCTGGCTACGCGTCAGTATCGGGAGAGGCCGTCGAAATGTTGGCGTACTGACGCTTGCCAGTTACGGGAAATCCCTCGTCATTGGTGATTTTTTAAGTCCCGATGAACGTCTTGAACTGGCGGACGCCTTGCGCGGCGCTATTGAAACCTATCAACAACCACCCGGCGTCAGCGCCTGATTTCGATTGAATACATCCCGGCGCCAAGAGCGTGCCGACACCACCCGCGCAGGGCCAACCGGGCGAAAACTCTGGGGCGCACGCCCGATTAATCACAGGAGATGCGACTATGAAAAATTGGCACAATCTGGCGCTTTACGCTGTCATCGTGGTGGGCGTACTCGCCCATTTGTCGGGGTTCACTGCATACGCCGACGCGCCGAAAGCCCCGGCCGCCAACACCTTCGCCATAACGACATCGGGTCAAAACCCGATCATGGCCTGGCGAATCAACACAAATACCGGCGCGGTTTCAGTGTGCTTCAGCTCCGACCCCAACAGCGCGCCGCGCTGCGCGCCCTGGAGTACGGATTAATATAGCTCGGGTTAACGTTTAGCGCCGGTCAACCGTCGAAACCCAACACGGTTTTCATCGAATAAAGCCCGGCGGCGCGATCTTGCGTCCAGAGCGCGGCGCGCACCGCGCCCGAGGCGAAAACCTTTCGGCTGCCCGCCTTATGAGACAGCTCAACGCGCTCGCCTTCGCCCGCGAAGATCACTGTATGCTCGCCGACGACATCGCCGCCGCGCAACGTGGCGAACCCGATTTGCCCGTCGGGACGCGCGCCCGTATGGCCATCGCGCACCGCTTGATAGACAGAGTCCAACGGGACGCCACGACCTGCCGCCGCAGCCTTGCCCAATCCCAGCGCCGTGCCCGAGGGCGCATCGATTTTATGCCGATGGTGCATTTCAACGACTTCAATATCATAATCCTGCGGCCCCAGAATACCGGCAACCTGCTCGGTCAGCGCCAGCAACAAGGTCACGCCGACGCTCATATTCGGCGCCCAGACGATGGCGACCTTTGTCGCGGCGGCATCGATCGCCTTGGCCTGTTCGTCATTCAACCCGGTTGTTCCGATGACCATGGCGACGCCCGCCGCAGCGGCCATTTCCGCATGTTGCACCGTCGCGGCGGGAACGGTGAAATCCACTACCACATCAACGCCCGCCATCATCGCGGCGGGATCATCCACCACGCTAACGCCCAGCGCGCCGACGCCAGCAATGACGCCGGCGTCTTCGCCAATCGACGCATGGCCCGGTTGCTCGCTCGCCCCGGCGATGACGCAGCCTTCGGTCACGCCCACCTGCTCGATGACCATTTGTCCCATGCGCCCGGTGCACCCGACGACGCCAACCTTCAAATCGTCCGCCATTTTATTCCCCTGAATTTGATATAAAGCCGGGCGTCGCACATTTGCGCCACCCCGAAACCGGCATGAGTCGCCACAGGGCTAACCATACAGCCGCGTTCTGAAATGTTAATGAAAATCAGGCTTGGAACAACGACGGCGCTTGAATTGCTCCGCGAGATCCCACAGGCCGTCGCGCCTAATCCTTCAGATCGGCCCAGAATTCCTTGACCTTACTGAAGAATCCTTCGGATTCCGGACTGAAAGATCGCCCTTTGCCCGCGCTTTCAAATTCCTTAAGCAGATCGCGCTGCTTGCGGGACAGGTTCACCGGCGTTTCGATTTTCGCTTCGATATACATGTCGCCGCGCTGGTTGGAGTTCAACACGGACATGCCTTTTTTCCGCAACCTGAACTGCGAGCCCGATTGAGTGCCTGGCGCTATTGTGACTTTCGCGCGACCACCGTCAATCGTCGGCACTTCAACCACGCCGCCAAGCGCCGCAGTCGTCATGGACATGGGTACAAGACAATAAATATCAGCGCCGTCGCGCTTGAACAAACGGTGTGGATCCACCGACAGGAATATATACAAATCGCCCGATTCCGCGCCTTGCAGGCCAGCCTCGCCTTCACCCGTCAAACGGATGCGCGTGCCTTCCTCCACCCCGGGCGGAATTTTAACCGAGAGCTGTTTCTCACGCTGAGTGCGCCCTTGACCCTGGCAATCGATACACGGGTTGTCGATCACCTGACCGGCGCCGTGACAAGCGGGGCAGGTCCGCTCCACCGTAAAAAAGCCTTGCTGCGTGCGAACCTTGCCCGCACCCCGACAGGTCGTGCAGGCCACGGGCTTGGCGCCCGCCTCCGCGCCGGAACCGTCGCAGGTGTCACAACGGACCGACGTCGGCACACGAATATCCGCCGTCTTGCCCTTGAAGGCGTCGGTCAGCGTGATGTCCATGTTGTAGCGTAAATCGGATCCCCGTCGGGCCGCGCCGCCGCCCCGGC
>JAESSL010000188.1 GCA_016764135.1 Alphaproteobacteria bacterium | reverse complement strand
GCGTTGCGGTGGGTGATCATCCCCCCTTTCGGCCGCGCCGTCGTGCCGCTGGTGTAATTGATCGTCAAAAGATCGGTCTCAACGATTTCAGCCTCGACAAAGTCTGGCGAATGGGCGGCGAGCGTCGCTTCATAATCGAGCCAGTTTTCTCCCGACCCTTCCAACGCGACAAAATGCTCAACACCCGGCAGCTTGTCCCGAATGCTGTCGATCGCATCAATATACTCCGGATCGACGCACACGACTTTTGCGCCGCAATGGTTGAGGATGTAGTCGAAATCCTCGGCCAGCAACCGATAGTTGATGGGCACCAACACAGCGCCAATTTGCGGCACGGCATAGAATGATTCGAGATGCGCATGGGTGTTCGGCACAATATACGCGACCCGGTCCCCCTGCTGCACGCCAAGGTCCTGCAACGCTGACGACCATCGGTCACAACGTTCAAAAAACTGTGCATAGGTAAATCGCAAATCACCATCAACGACCGCTTCACGGTCAGCATAAAGACGACGAGCGCGGTGAGCGAACGCCATCGGAGTCAGCGCGATATCCATGTGACCAGTTTCCTCAACGTGATTTTGCCCGGAACGACGGGCAGGATAATCCTGTTACGCCCCGTCATTTTGGCGTCAAAAGAGGAATGTTAGCCAGTTCGCCGCCCAGCGTCACCTGTTTCTAACGGGAAGCAATTCCGAGCCATTTTAAAAGAATGATCGGTCAATCTGAGACTTTGGTCAGATTACCATGACATGAGGGCGCCCGCGCGTCGGGTGCTGCAGGATGGACACCTTCAGATTGAAGGCGAACTGGATTGTTTCTTCAGTCAACACATCGTCTGGCGACCCCATCGCAATTATTTCGCCCTTCCGCAAAACAACAATCCGGTCTGCATACATCGCGGCCAGATTAACGTCGTGGAGAATCGCCAGTACGCCCGCGCCTTCCCGGGCGGACCGACAGGCGGTCTCCAGGATGGAATGTTGATGCGACAGATCCAGACTATTGGTCGGTTCATCCAGCAACAAATAACCCGCAGCTTCACTGTCGCGCGACGTTTCCAGTTGCGCCAGAACACGCGCCATCTGGACCCGTTGTTTTTCGCCCCCGGACAAGGTCGTGTAAATACGATCTGATAGATGCTCGACGTCCATCGCTTTCAGGCAACGATAGGAGACCGCACTATCATCGGCAGATACACCGCCCATCGCTTGATGCGGCGAGCGCCCCAGCATCACGACTTCAAGAACCCGAAAAGAGAACGACAAGATGGATTCCTGTTGCAACACAGCGCGACGCAGCGCCAGGTCTCGCGGGGTCCAGTCAGATAACGCTTTATCCTCCAGACTAATCTGGCCATGCGTTGGCGCCAAAGCCCCCGACAAAACCGCCAACAGGGTGGATTTCCCGGCGCCATTGGGACCAAGAACCGCCACGACTTCACCGGGCGCAATAGATAGGCTGACATCGCTCAGCACCGGGGCGGCGCCATAGGACACGGAGACATTCGTGGCGCGCAACATCACCAGCCCCCTTTCTCGCGGCGCGCCATCAAGAGCCACAGAAAAAACGGCCCGCCGACGCAACTGGTCAAAATTCCGATAGGGAGCTCGGCCGGCAGCGCGATCGTTCTCGCCGCCAAATCAGCAACCAACAACAGCGTTGCGCCAAGTATGACCGACGCGGGCATCAAGGCGCGGTGATCAGGGCCCATAACCAAGCGCACAAGATGCGGCACCATAAGGCCGATAAATCCAATCACGCCTGTCAGCGCCACCGAGGCGCCCACTGCGAGCGCCGCCATAATTATAATCACACGCTTTGTGCGCTCGACATGAAAACCAAGATGCAATGCTTCGCGTTCGCCCAACAACATGGCGTTCAGATGTCGCGCCATCAGGGGCAAGGCTATAATCGCGATACAAATAAAAGGCGCCGCAGGAAGCAAACGCGCCCATGTGACGCCGCCCAAACTACCCAAAAGCCAAAAATTCAAATCGCGAAGCTGCTGATCATCGCTGATAAAAACCAGCAAACCAATACCAGCAGCGGCGATGGCGTTCAGCGCGACGCCCGCCAGCAACATGGTCGCGACATCCGTTTGCCCGTCGCGGTTGGCGATCATATACACAATCAATGTGGTAAGAAGACCGCCCCCAAACGCGGCGATTGGCAGAAGGTAGGGCAACAAAGGCGCAATCATCGTCGCCGCCCACCCAGCGCTAAAGACAATAACCACCGACGCCGCCAATGCGGCGCCCGTCGACACCCCGATAAGCGCCGGATCCGCCAGCGGGTTTCGAAAAAGCCCCTGAAGCGCGGCGCCCGCAACAGCCAGAGCGGCGCCGGTCATCATGCCCAGACAAGCTCGTGGCAAACGAATGGCGTACAAGATTGTTTCTTCACGCTGACCGTATGACCATGGCAAATCCAGACCCAACGGTTTCGCCAGGAGGGCCAAAATCTGCCCCGGCGAAATCGTCACCGCGCCAAACCCCACCGAGAACAAAAAGGCCAACGCCAATCCCGCAAGGAGGCAAAACCCCATAATCCGACGACGCATATGACGAGACGCCACAGCGCCCGGAACGTTCGTATTCGTAACAACACTCATTTGATCGTTTCTTTTCCTGAGCGACTTTAACGAGCGTCAACGGTAAAGCGTAAATTTGGATGCTAGGTTTGCGCAAGGTCCCGCGCGGCGCTCCCTGTTCGCGGACCAAAGCCCAGAAGAAGCAAACCGTTCATGGCGACTATGCGGCCGGATTTACCCGCTGGAGTTTGGCTGATCTCGGGTATCGTGGCGATACCGTTCAACCCGCCCAGCATTTTCAGAGAGCGTTCCGTTACAAGGATGACGTCCGGCGCCGAGGCCACCAAGGCTTCGGGCGACAGCGGCTTATAGCCGTCATAAGCGTTGATTGCGTTCGCGCCGCCCGCCAGCGCGATGATGCCTGCCGCCGCCGTATTTGCGCCCGCCGCGAGAGGCGGTCGACCACTGCCGACAGAGAGAAGAAACAGAACCTTGGGGCGCGCCTTCACGCCTGCCAACGTCATTTCCAGGACGTGTAAATCCGCTTCCAACCGAGCCGCCAGTACCCGGCCTGCATCCGGAGCGCCCAGAAGACGCGCAACATGATTAATTTTCGCCACCGCGCCTTTCGGCGTGGGATCATCCGGGATCGTCACAACGAGAACCCCGGCTTCGCGCAACTGGTCAAGCGTCGTGTGCGGCCCAGCGTCATCCACAGCCAGAACCACAGAAGGCGCCAAAGCGAGGATTGGTTCCGCCGAAAGGCGGCGCATGTAACCGACATTGGGCCGTGAGGACGCCGAATCCGGATACTGGCTGGTGGTGTCCACCGCGACGATCTGATCTTGCAGGTCCAGCGCAAAAATTATCTCCGTCACCGACCCCCCGACAGATACAATCCGCGACCCATCAACTATCCTTGGCGCCTTAAACTGCGCATCGCCAAAATGCGCATCGCCCTTGGGGGCATCCGCATAAACGGGCGCGACGAACACAAAAAACGCCGCCACCAAAAGCGGGTGCGCCAACGCCCATCGAAAGCTCATGACGCGGCCCCCGACAGCGGCGCCAATGTATCCACCAGCGCCCGCCACGGCAGGCTTTCGGGCTGCCCTGGTTTACGATCACCGAACATCCACGCAATTTGCTGATTGTCGGCGTCAAAGATCTCCAGCGAGGTCACTATTCCATCGCGCGTCGGCTTTTTCACAATCCACGCGGTGACGATTTGATCCATACGAAGATGTAAATTGAAACCGGGATCGAGCACATTGAACCAGGGCCCCACTTCCTTCAGCTTTGTCACGGGCCCGGTATGGATTTGAATGACCCCCGCGTTTCCGGAAAAAATCATGATCGACAGATTGGTCTCCGCAGCCAGTTCCAGCGCGGCCTTAAAGGCGTTCTCCTCCACCCTGTAGGCGACTTCTTCACCGACCAACCGCAGCGCCTGAACGCGACCCGCCCCCAACTCCTGCAACATCGCATGAAAATCATGCACGTCCTGTAACGCGACCCACCGGTCTTTCAAAACCACCTGATCAATTTCAGAATCCGGACGATCCGCCGGGATCGCCAATTTTGGCAAAACACTCTGCGTCGCAGACTGATCTTCATGCAGAAATTTTTCGACGAGCGCTTCATACGCGTCGACATCGCTTTCCTCGCGCAAATAAAGTTTATAAACCGCCGTCCCGTCAACATCGAAAAACTGGAAACTGCGGCGCAATCCGGATCGCGTTTCTTCGGTAACCGCGAACCCTGCGCTCCAGTGGTTAAGAAAAATACGCAGATCAATGTCATGGTTCAGAACAAGTCCCATGTTCTGCATGATGGACACCTTGTCAAAGGCGCCCACTTTTTCATGCACGGCGCTTTCGTTTCGCGTCAGGGACATGATGATGCCCAGTGTTGGAAAGTCCTGCAGGATTTCGCCCCAATTTTCGGACAGCCGTCGAACGCCATCGCCACAGCGGATCGCGACAAGTTCCATTTCCGACACCTCGAGTTTTTCAGCGGCGTCGCGGGCGCGGATTTTGGGTTCCGCCTCCAATAGCGCCAGCCACTGTGACTTCAGGTCCACGCGCTTTTCTTGAATGGTCGTAATTGTCATGTCATTTCCCCCATATCAAAATTTGTAAAAGGCTCACCATTTGTATGAATAACTAACCAAGGTTTTGAAATTTCGACCGGCTTCGTTCGCGTCCGTAAAAACGCGGGAGTAAGATTTATCGAAAATGTTATCGAGACCTACATCCAACCGGAAACCGCGCCAGTCCTTGTCTTTAGGCTCCCATGTGAAATAGAGGTCGTGAACCGCGAAGCCGTCCCGCGCATCGGCGGCGCTGTTCACGTTGTCAAACTTGTCCGCCAGCAACATGCGCCAGCCGACAATCGCGTCTATTTCCGGGAGTTTGACGCCAGTGTTAAAAGTGTATTCGTTGGGCGTCAGGACGCCGAGCTTGGCGCCCGTCGCCTCATTTACGCCATCCAACTTTGAAAACCCAAAGGCGAACAGCAATCTGTCGCTTTCATAGGACAACTCAATTTCAACGCCCCAAAGTTTGGCGTTCGCAACGTTGTCCGATGTCGTTGTACCGTCGCAATTTCCGGGAATGAAGGGATTGCAGGCCACGAAAAGCGCCGGTTGATTGACCGAGAGGTCGATGAAGTCTTCACCCTTGATTCGAAAGTAGGATGACTTCACTTCAAAATGGTCATTCCGGCGCATGACATTGTCAAAAGACAAACCACCGCCAACTTCCACTGTCCGGGTTCGTTGTGGCTTCAAATTCGGGTTGGTGACAAACCGGTTCGTAACGCCCGCGCCAACAGGGATTTGAAAGTGAACGCCCGTCAAAAACAATTCGTCGAATGTTGGGGCCCGAAACGCGCTCCCATAATTCGAGAACACCATCAGCCAATCTGTCGGCATATAAGTCAGTCCTAGACGCGGCGAGACCTGATCGGACTTGTTATCGGACGCGAGCGTGCTTGTCGTTTCGTAATTGTCATAGCGAATTCCCGGAATAAACAGAAACTCACCGGTCCCGTCGCCAAACGGATTGGCG
This sequence comes from Alphaproteobacteria bacterium, assembly GCA_016764135.1. Lineage (GTDB taxonomy): Bacteria > Pseudomonadota > Alphaproteobacteria > UBA8366 > JABJJH01. The sequence goes on along the minus strand of JAESSL010000188.1, from coordinate 2,392 downwards.
AGCGTAATTTCACTCTGTGCAAACACGCCGTAAAAACTTGCTTCAGCATCCGGCACGCCATCGCGCTCCGCCGCGTCGGCAGCGCCGTCCTGACTGTCCTGATAATATTCACCGCCATAGGTCAACGTCATGGCGATATCGTCTGAAAAGACCAGTCTCGAACGGTTATCAAGACGCCCGCCAAGGGTATCAACGTCACGTTTTAAAAGTTGTCCCTGCGGACCGGCGCCATTTCCATCCAAACGCAATTCGTCGGCCTGCGTTTCGGTGTAATAAGCCGTCAGATCCAGATCGAGCCAATTGTTCATCGGGTTCTCGTAGGAATAAGACAGCCGCGACGTATCCGATCGAATGTCTTTTTGAACGATATCCGATCCACCGGCGCCCTGGCCTACATTTGGCTCTTCAGCCTTGTTTCTAAAACTGACGAAGGCGCCTTCAATTCGATGAAAATCCGCAAAGCTATAGCTGGCCTTCGCAAGCCCAGAGATAATGTCATCGTCGGTCTGGTCCAGCTTTTCACCGTCGCCAAGTTCAATGCTACCGGAAATACGCTTCGTAATACTGCCAACAAAATCGAGACCCTCGGCGGGACGCCCGAAGGCGCGGAGGGTCGCTGTCGGTTCCCGGTTTACGGTTTGATAGCCAACCGACGTTGAAACGCCCGCCGTCTCTCCGGGCTCCAGCAGGTCTTCGGCATCCACCGTGCGAAACTCAATCACGCCGCCAGTGCCGCCGCTGCCATACAAAGACGAGGCCGTACCCCGTAAAACTTCAACCCGCTTCAACAGCGCCGGATCGACAAAAAATCGTCCATCATGGGCAGATCCGTAATTTTGCCGGGCGCCGTCCAGCATGATAATCACGTCCGCCCCATCAAACCCTCGAATGCTAGGCGTTTCGCCGGTCCGGCGCGGACCGCCGGAAAACTCTACATTGGGGACGAAGTTTAGAAGATCCGCAGGCGTCGACGCCTGCCGAGACTGGATTTCCGCGCGCCCGACAACCGTGACCATGCCCGGATACTCAAACGACTTGATCGGATTGCGCGTCGCCGTGACAGAAATTGCTTCGAGAATTTTATCGGTCGACTGGTTTGAAGCGAGACTCTCTGGTTTTGTATTCTGCGCCTGCGCCAAGCCGCCGACGAGAACCGCCGCGACAGTCGCACTCCAAAATTTTCCATAAAACGCCATTGCCCGTTACCCCTTTTTCCTGATCTGGGTTTGTCCGGGCTTGCTGCCGAAAGCGAAACGCTGTGAGTGGCTGGCTTGGACGTTTGTGTATTTGGTTTTGAGTCAAAAAATTATTCGAACCGGATGATTTGCCGGCGAATAGTTTTCAGACCGCGTTATTTCGTGAGAATTAGTTTTCCGTTTTTCGTTGATCGCAAACGATAGTGCTTGCCGTCATGATCAATAATGACCTCACGGGCGCCGGAGAGCAGCTCTTCGCTTGGATATATTTTAATCGGCGCCGCGCGCCCGGAAACATCCGCCCTGATTTGGGTCATACCGTCCCGCTCATTTTTTGTGTCCCCCGCCATTTTCTCTTTCCACCTGGGCCTGTCCGCCATCGCGCACCCCTAGGTTTCAACCCAACGTCCGCGCAAAAGTTTCAAGGGCATGCTTCGTGTTGGCGTTATATATTGCGAATAATTCTTAATTGCAAACTAAATTTTTAAATAAGCCAACCAGAAAAAGAACTAATAACAAAAATCATGCGCAGACCGACCATCAACGTTTCGGTGTTCGGAGAAACGTGACTACCGGTTTCCGCGAAGAGAAAACGATACCGGCACCGTTATATCGAGATAGCCGCCGCGCATCGCATCCGAAAATCGAGGGAGAGGCTTCGCCCGCTGCAACATCGCCTCGGCCTCTTGATCAAGAATGGCGAACCCGGAACTTTTCCGAATCCTGTACGTCAGAATAGAACCGTCGCGCGTTACCCGAAAAGAGAGATACACAACGCCTTGCATGCGCCGCCGCCGCGCGCTTTTAGGGTAATCCTTGTGGCGGTTGAGCCAATACCGGAGCTGACTCATATAATCACTGGAAGGGTTTTCCACCGCACCGCCACCCGTCAAACTGGCGAGATCTCTGCCATGGAGAATTGATGCATTGGACACCTGACCGGCCCCGGCGGCGGAAGCGCGCGTCTGCGGCGGCTTCTCTCCAAAATCCGTTTCCCTGGAATCGAGGAGCGTATTTTGCAGGCTGTTGCGATCAGGCGCGCGCGTTTCCACCACAGCTGTCGCCGTCATTTGTTTAGGTGTTTCCTGTTGGGGCTCAGGGCGCGCCACCGATGGCGGATTTTCTATCTGAGCCGCAATACGGGCGGGTCTGGGCGGAGGATTGGGCTTTTGCATCGCCGGTTTGGGCCTCGGTCG
>JAESSL010000187.1 GCA_016764135.1 Alphaproteobacteria bacterium | reverse complement strand
TTGCCGGGCCATACGGAACTCGAACCGGGACGCCCCTGGCAACATCTGGAGAAGCGCTACTTTGAAGTCGGCGACCTTGGCTTTCCGGTCTGGCGCACCATGGGCGGCGTCATGGGCATGGCGCTGTGCAACGACCGGCGCTGGCCGGAGACCTTCCGGGTTATGGGCATGAAGGGCGTCGAGCTGGTGAAGCTCGGCTACAACACGCCGTCCGCTAATTCGCTGGGCCCGGAACCCTTCCATGTTCGCATGATGCACAACCACATCACCATGCAAGCGGGCGCCTATCAAAACGGAACCTGGGTCGTCGGCGTCGCCAAAGCGGGCAAGGAAGAAGGCTACGACATGATGGGCGGCAGCGTCATCATCGCCCCGTCCGGTGAAATCGTGGCGCAGGCCCACACCTTGGGCGACGAGCTTATTACGGCGGAATGCGATCTGGACGAATGCCAGTTCAACAAGACGACAATCTTCAACTTCGAAGCCCACCGCCGCCCGGAACATTACAAGATCATCACCGATCAGGTGGGCGTCACACCGCCGCCGGAGTAAGGGTTAGTCGCTGTTCAACGCCCGGTAAAATGACATATCCGGCGCCCCGCCCTTCGCAGCGAACAAACGAAAACAATCGTTGAACCAGGCGATAAAGCGGTCTGCGTGATCGCCTTTGCCCAGTGGGAACTGACGCATCTTCCAGCGGTTTTTGGCGCCGTTATTGGCGTAAACCCCGCCTGAATTATAAGCGCAGGCGACCTTGGGCGGATCCAGATGCGTTCGCGCGCGTTGCCGGTCGATATAGGCGGCGCCGACGCGAATGGCGTTGTCGGGTTCAAACAACCAATCCCGATCCACCAGCGCGCCGTCTTCGTCGAGACATTCCCGCGCGGTGGAAATCAGGGTTTGCGTCAATCCGCACGACACGCGATGCGGGGTTTCGTCGTCAGAGATATACCCAGGCTCCGTTCGCAAGGCGTTCGCGCGGCCGCGCGTTTCGGTGCAGATCGTCGCCACGACCAGCTCCACCGGCACGGCGTAATGACCCGCCCAGTTGAGGATGGACTCGCCATAGGTGGACAACACCCGCGCCACAGTCGCAGGGCGTCCGCCTGTATCTTCTGGCGCGGCGCCATCGATGCGCACGCCATCCGACGCCAGACGCCATGCCACACCGTGGTTGAAATTGTGATTAACCATCAGGGCGTCCTGAAGAGAAGCGGGAAACCAAGGTTCCAAGGCGAATAACTCCCAGCAAATGGTAAAGGACTTTAGTCCTATTTTATCTAATTTGCAAGTCTATTCCCTCTTCCGCGCCTTGTTTTTCGCCCCCAACGCGCTCCGATGTTCGCGCCACACGATGTAGCTGACGCTGGCGATAACAATGGCGCCGCCAATCCAGACAAAGGCATCCGGCGTTTCGCCAAACAGCACCATGCCCGCCAGCGCCGCCCAGACGAGGCGAAAGAAATCGAACGGCGTCACCACATGGGTCGCAGCACGGCGCAACGCTTCGGCCATCAGCACATGACCCAGAGCGCCCGTCAGACCAATGGCGACGAGCCACGCATATTGCACCGCATTGGGCCAGGTCCAGTCAAACAGCGCCGCGACCAACGTGATAGGCGTCATGATGAGATACATAAAGGCGGTGATCGTCACGCTGCTATCGGTGCGGCTCAGTATTTTGATGACGATAATCGCCGCCGCCCAGGCGAGCGCAGAGGCGAGGACAAAAACCTCGCCCTGCCCCATCATGCCGGTATCCGGGCGGAGAATTATCATGGTTCCGGCAAACCCCACCAGAATCGCGGACCATCGCCGGATGCTGACCCGCTCTCCCAGCACTACGATGCCGATGAGAACGGCGAAGATCGGCGTGGTGAAATGCAACGCCGTCACGGTCGCCAGCGGTATGATGGCGAGGCCCAGAAAAAACCCAAAAGCGGACACCGACTGGAACAACGCGCGCAGCACATGCAGTCCGAGTTGGTCAGTATGGAATATCGCCAGACCGGAGCGTATGATCCAGGGCAGGAAAAACAACAAGGCGATAATGGTTCGGAAGAAGATGATTTCGAGAACGGAAATTTCCGCCGCGAGATACTTCACCATCGAATGCTGGACGATCATGACGACCGTCGCCATCGCCATCAGGCAAATACCCGCGAGATTTCCGGCCAAATTCCCGAACAAAGAGAACCCGTTCAATCGCATGTTCAAATCAGACGCATGTTCAAATCAGAACCGCCTTTGCGGACCGCATTCAGGAAACGCCGGGCACGCCCTCGATCCGATACGCTCGCGCCGCTGCGCCCGCAAACAAATCACTTTTCTCGCTCGGCGTCGCGCCGGCGGACAAGCGTTTGAAGGCGTTCCAGCACACTTGATAACTGCTCCAGCGTTTCTGGACGGGAAAATTGGATTCATACATGGACCGAGCGGGACCAAAGGCTTCAATACAGGTCTCGATCCACGGCTTCCACGCCGCCGCCACTTCTTCCGACCCCGGTGGCAGACTGCGATCGCCCTCATATCCAGGCATGCGGATCGGCAAGGCGCCCAGTTTTACAAAAACATTTTCCCGCTCGCCAACACGGCGAATGCGCGCGTTCCAATCCTCGAACACTTCTTTTGATTTACCACGATACGGCCCGCCCAGAATGGGGCTGCCCACATGGTTGAGAATGATCGTCAAATCCGGATGCGCGTCGGCCAGCGCGGCGACCTCGTCAAGTTGCGGATGATAGACCCGGCTATCGAGCGACAATCCCATGCGGGCCAGCACGGCGGCGGCTTCCTGCGCCGGACCGGCGATCAACGCCCCTTCGTTTGGCGCCACATTGCGGATGCGCTCATCGGAATCCCAACCGGTGGAATAGCGCACGCCCCGGAACCGTCCGCCCGACGCGGCAATCTGTTTCTCCAATAGAGGCTCCACCCCGGCGCCCAGCGTCATATCGACATTGCCAAACATCGCGGCGCAAGCGTGCGCGGGCCCAAATTCACCGCTGGCGCTCATGGCCGCCTGCCCGGTCACGAACTCAGTCTCGCCCAGCGAGCGTTCGGTTTCAGGCCCATCCTTGCGATACATCGAGTGACATTCGGCATAGACGGTCGCTGCGATATTGTGACCGCTTCCCATATCAGCGGCCAGTTCCGGCATTAGATAGGTATAGCCATTGCGCAACCACAGATGATGATGTGGATCGACGATGGGCAGGTCCGGCTCGAGGACAGGCTCGTCCAGTTTCGCTAGCCATTCATTGTCCGGCCCCGACTTTCCCGTATTCACCGCCATGATTTTACCCCCCGTTTGTGAAACTGTCCGCGCCAATCCGCCATTGTTTGGCGGTGTCAGCAACCCAGGAATGGTAGTGCAT
>JAESSL010000186.1 GCA_016764135.1 Alphaproteobacteria bacterium | reverse complement strand
TCGACGCCGGTACTGACGGGGAATGTTGAGGCGATCTGTCCGTCAGCGCTGTCGGCTGCCGCGTTTGAACCTGCGGTTGCGCCTGAGATTGGGGCGTGGGTTGCGAGGCGGGTTGCGCATACCGGTTGATGGGCGCGTCGCCAATGGCTTCATCAGCGCCGGCGGCGATGGACCATTGCAGCGCCTGTAGCGGCGAAAGGGTGGTGAGTTCTTCTGGCGGCGTCATGGCTCATACATTTTCGTCTGGTACTGGAACCTTTGGCGATTCACGTTATTGTCTACCAAATTGGCGCGATTTGATATAGATACCGCTGCCGAAACCTTCTTGATCGGATGTCGTGATATGTACGGACATTTAAGGAGGGTGGAATGTGAAGACAGAATTTAAAGGAGCGCGCATATGGAACGCGAGTCAATGGAATATGATGTCGTCATCGTTGGCGGCGGTCCGTCGGGTTTGTCGGCGGGTATTCGACTGAAACAACTCGCTCAGGAACAGGATCGGGAAATATCCGTCTGTATTCTGGAAAAGGGCTCTGAAATCGGGGCGCATATCTTGTCCGGAGCGGTTCTGGATCCGCGCGCGTTGAATGAATTGTTTCCGAACTGGAGCGAATTGGGCGCGCCGCTGAACACGCCGGTCTCCGCAGAAAAGTTTTTGTTCCTCACCGAAACGGGTGGACTGTCCTGGCCCGCGTCGATGTTGCCCCCGCCCATGAAAAACCACGGCAATTATGTTATCTCTCTGGCCAATCTCTGCCGCTGGCTTGGCGAGCAGGCGGAAGCGCTGGGTGTGGAAATTTATCCTGGCTTCGCCGCCGCCGAGGTTCTGTACCGCGAAGACGGCTCCGTAAAAGGCGTCGCGACTGGGGATTTGGGCATTACCAAAGAGGGCGAGCAGGGTCCTAATTATCAGGTCGGCATGGAACTGCACGCGACTTTCACCCTGTTCGGGGAGGGGTGTCGGGGCAGTCTTGGCAAGCAACTGATGGAGAAATTCGACCTGCGCGCGGATTGTCAGCCGCAGACATACGGCATCGGGTTAAAGGAACTCTGGGACGTCGATCCGGAGAAGCATCAGGAAGGTCTGGTGATGCATAGCGCCGGGTGGCCCATGAAGGCGGACACCTATGGCGGATCGTTTTTGTATCATCTTGAGAACAATCAGGTCTCGGTCGGGTTTGTCGTGGCGCTGGATTACGCCAATCCCTATTTATCGCCGTTTGAGGAGTTTCAGCGGTTCAAAACCCATCCAAAAATCAGGCATATTTTTGAAGGCGGACGTCGCGTTGCCTATGGCGCTCGGGCGCTGAACGAAGGCGGCGTGCAATCGCTGCCTAAAATGATATTTCCCGGCGGCGCCTTGATCGGCTGCGAGGCGGGCACGATGATCGTGCCCAAGATCAAAGGCACGCATACCGCGATGAAAACCGGCATGCTGGCGGCTGAGGCGGTGTTTGACGCGGTCGGCGCCGGCGCGACGGGATCCGAGGAATTGACCGATTTTGCGGACTCCTTCCGAAATTCCTGGGTGTATGACGAGCTCTGGACGTCTCGGAATATGCGTCCGTCTTTCAAATGGGGCCTGTTGGGCGGCACCATTTACACAGGGTTGGATCAAATTCTGTTGCGCGGTCGCGCGCCCTGGACGTTGAAGCACCCCCATCAGGATCATGAAACCTTGATGAAGGCGAGCGAGGCGACGCCGATTGACTACCCGAAACCCGATGGCGAAATCAGTTTTGACCGCTTGACCAACCTGTCCTTCTCCGCGACGAATCACGAAGAAGACCAACCTGCGCATTTGACGCTGAAAGACGCCGATACGCCGATCAGCGTCAATCTGGCGCTGTATGATGCGCCGGAGCAACGCTATTGTCCGGCGGGCGTGTATGAAATTATCCGGGAAGATGACGGATCGGATCCAAAATTGCAGATAAACGCACAAAACTGCGTGCATTGTAAAACCTGCGATATCAAGGATCCGACCCAGAATATCCTCTGGGTGACGCCCGAAGGCGGCGGTGGGCCGAACTATCCAAATATGTAGCGATTATCGGAAAATTCTGCGATTTTCAATCTGGCGGTCCGGCCTGGCGATCCGGTGACTTCCGCGACGACGCGACATCGACTATAATCAGGCTGGAGTTCAAGCGATCCTCCGTCGGCTTCAGGCTGGCCGGATGATTGCGAATTTTTAAGGGTAAAGCATGATCAGACGCGCCATACCGCGTAACATTCGATTCACTTCATGGGCGCTGGGCTTTGCTGCGCTCTGCACCGCATTTTTGGTGAACGGGCCGGCGCGCGCCGAATCATCTGCGCATCGCATCTCGGTTTACGGCAGCTATCTGGCGGGGCGGCACGCGGTTGTCCTGAAGGATATGGCCAGCGCGACGAAATTTATGCTGCGCGTCATTGAAGAAAACCCCGACAATAAAAAGCTCGTGCGTAAATCATTCCTGCTGGCGGTGAGCGCGGGAAAGATGGAAGTTGCCGTCGATCTGGCCCGCCGAATCGAAGCCGAAGGCGGCGCAATGCCAACGGCGATGCTGTTTTTGGCGCTGGAATCGGCGCGACTAGGCGATTTGCAGGACAGCTTGCGCCGCTTCGCTGCGTTACCGCGTAAGGGGTTGGCGGTTTATTCAGCGCCGCTGTCGACCGCCTGGGTTCAGGCGGGGTTGGGTGATTTTGACGCCGCGCTGGCGGCATTGGCGCCGCTGGACGAAAAAAGCGGTTTCCTGAATTTGCATCATCTTCACGCCGGGCTGATCCAGGATCTGGCGGGTCGAAACGTCGCGGCGGAGGAAAGTTTCCGTAAAGCCGCCCCGGACTTTGCGAAAGCGCCGGTGCGTCTGGTGCGCTCTCTGGGGTCGTTGATGGAGCGGGACGGTCGCGTCGATGCGGCGCGCGCGCTTTACGAAGATTTTATGGCGACGAACACCAGCAATCTGATCATCCGGCATGAGCTGACGCGTCTGAACGATGGAAAACCGGTGTCGCGTATCGTGAAAAACACCATCGAAGGCGTCGCGGAGGCGTTGTTTCATATCGCCTCGGTGTTGCCGCGTCGCCGCGCGGGCGACATCGCCCTGGTATATGCGCGCATTGCACAATATCTGCGGCCGGATTTCCCGGTGAACACTTTGCTGCTGGGCGAGATGCTTGAAAGTCGGGATCAATTCGCCCGAGCCAACGAAACCTATGGCGCCATTAACGTGGAATCGCCGTATCGGTGGGCGGCGCGTCTGCGCATCGCCGACAATCTCGATATAATGGGCGCCAAGGCGGAATCGAACAAACTTCTGCGCGAGATGGCGGCGGAAGCGCCGACCCGCATTGACGCCTTGTTCAAGCTCGGGGGCGCCTTGCGAATGGATGAGCGCTATGAAGAGGCGCTCGGCGTGTATGATCAGGCGTATGACCGGATAAAGAGTATATAGACGCGACACTGGCTACTGTTTTATAATCGCGGTATTGCGCTGGAGAGATCCAAGCATTGGGATCGCGCGGAAGCCGATTTTCTGAAGGCGCTCGAGCTTCTTCCCGAGCAGCCCTATGTCCTGAATTACCTGGGGTACTCCTGGGTGGAGCGCGGCAAAAATTTGGAAAAAGCGCAAAATATGATCGAACGCGCCGTCGCCCAGCGCCGCAATGACGGGTATATCGTCGACAGTCTGGGTTGGGTGCTGTATCAGGTCGGGAAATACAAAAAAGCGGTGAAGCATCTGGAACGGGCGGTCCGGTTACGCCCCCATGATCCCATTATCAACGATCATCTGGGGGACGCCTATTGGCAGGCGGGACGTCGTCTGGAGGCGCGGTTTCAATGGCGTCGGTCCCTGAGCTTCGATCCGGAATTGGAAAACCAGCGTAAAACGCAGGTCAAACTTGATGAAGGCCCCGGCGTTGTGAAGCCAGTTGGGTCTGGAGGCTAAGGATGTCTGAGTCAAAAACTCTGGTCGTATCGGCCCCGGCCAAGGTCAATTTGTATTTGACCATTACCGGGCGTCGGGCTGATGGCCTTCATCTGATCGACAGTCTGGTGGCCTTCACGACCCTCGGCGATGAATTGCGTATTACGCCCGGCGAGCGGCTCGACGTAACCTGCACCGGTCCGTTTTCGGCCAATATGCCGTTACCGTACAAAAATCTTGTCTATCTGGCGGCGCAGCAACTGGCCGACGCCGCAGGCGTGTCCGCGCGCGCGGATATAGCCATCACCAAAAATCTGCCTATCGCCGCTGGCATCGGCGGTGGGTCTTCTGATGCCGCCGCCACGCTGCGAACCTTGGTCAAGGCGTGGGGCCTGTCCGACAAGGGCGTGGACCTCGACAAGATTGGACTGACGCTTGGCAGCGATCTGCCCGTCTGCATTCTGGGCGAGACCAGTTATGCGGGCGGCATTGGCGAAGTGCTGACGCCGGGACCAAAATTACCAAACGCCGGACTTCTGCTCGTTAATCCGGGCGTGGGGTTGGTGACGTCATCGGTGTACGGCGCTCGTAAGGGCGGCTTCAGCCCGGTCAACCGGTTCAAGAGCGACCCACAGGACGCCGCGGAGCTGGCGGCCATGCTGGAGGATCGAGAAAACGATCTGACGCGGCCAGCGATCCGGCTGTGCCCCGTGATTCGCGATGTGTTGTCGGCGCTGAACAAAGCGCCCGGCTGTCATTTGGGCCGCATGACCGGCAGCGGCGCGACATGTTTTGGCATTTTTGACGACCGCGCGGCGGCGGAAGCCGCCAAGGCGTCTGTGGCTCGCGAGGGCTGGTGGGTCGAAGCGACGGAAATCGCAGGCTAGCGAATATTTCGAAAATACCCGGCGGCGCTGCGCGTCGCAAAGATAT
>JAESSL010000185.1 GCA_016764135.1 Alphaproteobacteria bacterium | reverse complement strand
ATGCAGCGATTAACGACCGAAGCGCCGACAGCGCCAAGCTCGCGTTCGGCGCGCGACAATCCACCACGATTGTACATAATAGCGTTAAACAGCGGTGTGCGTTCCTTCAACGTTTCGCTATCGCGCGCAAGAACGAGCACATACTCGGAAACCTTGGTGTTGGACGGCGTCACCTTCAACGCATCCAATTGCTGTTCTGTTGCGTCCTTTAGCACGATAGGCGTTACGCGCGGCTTCCAGAACGGCACTGTCGTCGTAAATTCATGGATGGGCTCACTCATGACATCTCTCCCAAAATGCGAAGTCCGGTGGCCAATCGAACCTGATAATTCACAAACGCGACCAGTTGCGACAAGCGCACGATGTCATCTTCAGAGACGCCAGCGGCTTTGAGGGCTTCGATATCGTCAGAGACTGTTGATTTTACATCAACGGTCGTCAAATCCGTGTGTCGAATAATGGCGCATAACCGGCCATCAGCGCCGCCATCATAGGCGGGGTCGCAGACCTGCTCATGGTCCTCTCCCGCGAGCGCAGTAAAATGCGTAGCCATCGCCTCTTCGTGATTTAACCGGGCCATTCGACAAGCCAACGCCGCGCGCAGCGAATGCGGCAGACCGCCTGGGTCAGAGGGGATAATCGCGGCGTCGTGAGATTGCTGCGTCATCGCCATAATATCGCTGCGCTCGCTTAGCACCGCCGCCAAGGGATGTTCGGCGTTAATGCCTGACGCCTTAACGGCGGCGGTTTTAAATATATCTGTCATGCCGTGTGACCATACTCGGTTGCAACCAGTTGATTATACGACGCCTACGCGTCGGGAATGTCGCTGGCGACCCATTCATCGCCCAATAATTCCGGTTTGTCGTAGTCCTGTAGTCCTCGCCAATGGCTTTCAATGTCCTCGGCGTAAAAGTTTGCCGCCATCTCCCGCGACAACCAGCTTGCGCCTACACTGACCGCAGGGATATCGCCGCTTACTTTTCCCAGGCTCATCGTCGAGCCAAAGTTGAAGCAGTGAATATGCCGAAGCCATGGCGCAGCGCCGGGAGTCCGTTCCTGAAAGGCGAAATCACGCCCCAGATACGGAAACTTCGCCAACTCGTCATCCTCCAGTCCGGAGGGCGGCGTATAAGCGTCTCGCCACAAGAGAATTTCCTTCGAATAATAGCGTAGCGCAGGCTCCGCCACAGGTTCAACGATAAATCCGGTGCCCAGGATGATAAAATCCGTCGTCAGATTGGCGCCTTGCACAGTGGTTATCCGCAACGCCGAACTCTTTTCCTGAACGGCTGCAACGCCCGCGTTGAAGTGAAAATAGGCGTTCTTGTGTCGACTAACCCGCTGCGTGGAGGCGCGTGGCGCTGGCGTTTGCGCGCGCCCGGCGTAATGCAGAAATTTCCAGCGCCAATCTTCGGATAATTCCGGAAAACCAGCAGTGAAACCAAAGGACCCGATCCCCATCATCTTGTTGATGCGCGGCATCTCTGAGCGTCGAATCAGGTGACGGACTTCCGTCGCGCCCGCTTCCAGAGCTTCCGCCGCGTTATCCACGGCTGACGCGCCAATGCCGATGACAACGACTCGCTTGTTTTTCAGGTTTTCAAAATCGATGTCTTCCGCCGTATGCGCCCACATCTGTTTAGGCGCAGAGTCCATGAAAGCAGGAATACTGGGGGCGGCCAGACCTTCGCGGCCCGTCGCAAGAACGACTTTGCGGGTTTGAATAGTTTTCGTAGAGGCGGCCGAGCCAGACAAAATCAAGCGAAGCCCATCGTCATGGGGCGTTATTTCGTCAACCGAGGTTTGGTTTTCAACAGGGATTTCCAGTACTTGACGATACCAGGACAAATACGCCATCCACATCAGACGCGGAATTTTGTCCATCGCGTCCCAAAACGCCTCGCCATACTTTGCCCTGCACCACGCCTGAAAGGTAAGGTTAGCCATTCCCGACGCCGGCCCCGTCAATTGTTTTGGCGAGCGCAAGGTTTCCATTCGTGCGTATTTAGCCCAGGGACCTTCAACGCCGATGGCCGACCGGTCGAGGATTCGAATGTTGTCCACGCCGCCCCGTCGCAGGGCGAAAAAAGCCGCGAGCCCGCACATGCCCGCACCGATAATGACGACGTCGCTACGGGGTTCGCGCCCCCCTTGATCTCCTGCAGGAATCCAGCTCTTGGCCGGGTCGCCAAGAAAGGAGAGGTCCTGACGAACGCGCTGTTCCAACGCCGCCAATTCATCGTGTCCATGCGCGTCGCGCAATTCAGGAGGAATGTTCATTGAGTGTTAAATCTTCGTCTGGAGAGCGCTTTTTCCAATTTAGACAAACCTTCCTGTTTGTCACGAAGCGCTACCCCTCACCCCACCAACCTAAAATAGCGCCCTGTATCAACAGGACGCCCAGCCAATGACCACCATCAATCAAAGTCAGTGAACGCCGTGCGCCCTGAAAACCATGGTTGACGGTCATGGTTGTGAGCACAAAGCCAAACCATAGGAATGTCGCCGATAACATGCCCGCACGAATAGATCCGATACCAATGTGCATCAGCACGCCCGCCAACATGAACGCCATAACCAGTTGGGCGAGCGCGGCGACAATGAAGGTTCGCGCCGACATGGCGATCGCAATTTCTTCTTCGGATTTGCCGACAGCCTCCCGCCAGGGGCGCGCCAGCGTGAAATAATAGAGGCTTCCAAACAAAAAACTCGCGGCGGCGGCCACAAGGACCGACACTAATTCTACGCCCGCAACTTCCATCCAGCGCCCTTTCCCGCAGTGATTTTACAGCCCCTTACGTTACGATATTCCGCGGGACATCGCGGAAAGGACGGTCCGTGTCGGTGCGCGCCTCTTTTGGTAGTTTTAAAACACGCTCGGAAATGATGTTTTTTTGAATTTCATCCGTTCCGCCGGCAATTGACGTCGCAGGCGTAGAGACAAAAATTTCAGCAATAACGCCCCCCATTGTGCTGTTTTCACCGGTTAACATCGCATCTGCGCCGGACAACATTGTATGCACCAGCGCCGCCTTGCGCGCGACGTTACTGGCCGCCAGTTTGCCGATGGAGCCTTCCGGGCCCTGCGGCAATCCCAGATCCGCCGCCGCCCGCGCCCGGCGCGCTGTCCATTCAGTTGATTTCGACATGGTCAGCAATTTGGCGATTTCCTGACGAATTGCCGGGTCGTTAATTTTTCCGGTCTCCCGCGCGCGCTGCAATACCAGATCAACCCGCCCGGCGCGTTGCGGATACCATTTATAGGGCTCCAGTTGGTGCGCAATCTCCTCCGCCTCCTCAGCGTAAGCGCGTCCGGGCTTTTCTGTCGCCTTGGCGTAACGGCGCAGGCCATCGGCGCCGCGACGTTCATTCATCAGGGTCGTCGTGGCGACTTTCCAGCCATCCCCTAATTCACTGACCTGAAATTCCGGTTCAATCACTGCATCGGTAAAGAACACCTGATTAAACGATGCATGGCCATTCATCTGGCGAAGCGGTTGGACCTCAACGCCGGGCTGTTCAATATCCAAGATGAAATAGCTTAACCCTTTATGTTTCGGCACATCCCAATCCGTCCGCGCCAGCAACAGACCGTACTGGGCGTGATGCGCGCTTGTCGTCCAGACTTTCTGGCCGTTAATGATCCACTTGTTGCCTTTTTTGTCGGCGCGAGTGGATGCGCCCGCCAGATCAGACCCACTACCGGGCTCGCTGAACAACTGACACCATGTATCTTCACCGGTCAGGATGCGAAGCAGAAACTTCTCCTTCTGCATTTTGGTGCCATGCTCCAGCAATGTCGCCGCCGCCAGGTTCCGAATCCCGGTTCTGGCGACGCTGACAGCGCCAATGCGGTCAAACTCTTCTTCAATCACTCGACCGAGGGGATCCGAATACCCTTTTCCGTACCAGTCAGTTGGCCAGGTCGGTACGCCCCAGCCTGAATCGGCCAGTTTGTGTCGCCACTCGACAAGCCCCAAATCCGGGCTCCAGTTCGCTTCCAGCCAAGCGCGCGCTTCGGACCGGACTGATTCTTCTGTAGGATCGCTCATTGTATCGCCCTTTCCTCTTATTCCGGCCAACGTTGCATCATCAATTCACGATGATGCGCCGAATCGCCCAGGAAGACTTCCGAGCTTTTCGCGCGTTTGAACCATAAATGCGTATCGTTATCCCAGGTAAACCCGATACCGCCATGCATTTGCACAGTATGAATTGCGGCCTGCATATAAGCGTCACCGGCGCTCGCCTTCGCCAGCGAGGCCATGGCGGGCCAGTCATCGTCGCCTTCGTCATGCGCGCCCGCAGCGTAATACGCCGCCGCCTTCGCCATCTCGACCTCAAGCAGCATATCCGCCGCCTTGTGCTTTATGGCCTGAAACGAACCGACAGCACGGCCGAACTGAACCCGCAACAGCGAATATTCGACAGCGGATTCACGGAGAATATCCGCCCCGCCGACCATCTCGTTTGCGAGACAGATCGCCGCCTGATCCATTGTTTTGGATAGCGGCGCCGCGGCTTCGCCCTCCGCCCCGAGCAAGGTCGCCCGGACGTTGTTGAATTCCAGCCGCGCCAGTTTGCGCGTCGGATCCATTGATTCCAGTAGCGTACGCGTGAGGCCTTCCGCATCGGGACTGACCAAAAACAGGGAAACGCCCTCGTCGCCCGTTGAACCAGGACGCCGCGCCACGGCGACAATCTGGCCTGCGCTCGCGCCATCCAGGACGAAACTCTTGCAGCCACTCAGGCTAAATTCGTCGCCAGAAGACGTCGCGGTCATTTCAACGCCGCTGCTGTCCCAGCGTCCACTGTCTTCCGCAAACGCCAGTGTCGCAATCATCTCTCCCGCCGCAATTGGCGGCAAAAGCGTAACTTTCTGCTCTTCCGTTCCAACATTCAGGATAGTGGTGGCCGCCAAGACAGTGGAGGCGAAATACGGCGCGCACAACAAGGCGCGGCCCATTTCCTCCAACACGATCCCGAGTTCGACCAGACCAAATCCCTGCCCGCCATAGGCTTCGGGAATATGAACGCCGGTCAGTCCCAAATCCTGACAAACCTGACGCCAGACATCGGGATCGCATCCGTCATCGGTTTCCATCAACCTGCGAACTTCGGTCGTCGGCGAATGGTCCGACAGGAACCGGCGCAACACCAACCGGAACTCCTGTTGCTCCTCTGTGAAGTTAAACTTCATGTCTTCTCCTTCGATGTAGACGGTCGTTCAAACGCAAGATCGCGCCTTACAAACCCGGCACAAGAATCTGCCGAACAACCGTACCGCTCGTCAATTTGTCAAAGCCCTCATTCACGCCGTCAAACCCAACCTGGGCATCGATCAATTTATCAACAGGCAACCGCCCCTGCTGATACAGACTGATATAGCGTGGAATATCGCGCACAGGCACGCAGCTCCCCATGGAGCTCCCCAAAATTCCGCGTTCCTCGCTGACCAGTTGCGCTGGTTTGAACGAGAACGACTCCTTAACGGGCGGAATGCCCGCCGCAATCACTTTGCCGCCGGTTCGCAATATCGCGTAGCAGGTTTCCATCGCCGCGATGGCGCCCGCTGTCTCTATGGCAAAGTCGACCCCACCCTTTGTGGCCTCCAGGACGTTTGCGACACAATCCGCGTCTTTGGCGTTATAGGTTTCCGTAGCGCCCAGTTGGCGCGCCAATCCCAATTTATCGTCGCTGACGTCAATCGCGATAATCCGTTCAGCCCCGGCCAAAACGGCGCCCAATAGAGCGTTGAGCCCAACCCCGCCCATGCCGACAATCGCAACCGAATCGCCCGGTCGAACACGCGCAGTATTAGTAACGGCGCCGACGCCGGTCATAACGGCGCAGCCGAAGATCGCCGCTTCAACGAGCGACAGAGATTTATCGACAACGACGACCGTGCCGCGATCCACCACGGCAAACTCCGCCATACACGATATGCCCGAATGATGGAAAATTGGAACGCCGTCGAGACTAAGGCGTTTTCCGCCCGCCATAAGTTCGCCATTTGATTTTGATTTTGCGGCGACCTCGCACAAGGCGGGTCGGCCTTCGAGGCACCGACGACAGCGGCCGCAGCTGGATCTAAACTGAAAAACGACATGGTCGCCGACATTTATATCGGTGACGCCGTCGCCAATTTCCACGACTTCACCCGCCCCTTCATGGCCGAGAACCATGGGCAGGGCGCGCGGAATTGAGCCATTAATGATGGACAAATCTGAATGGCATAACCCGGCGCCGCCAATGCGAACCAGGAGTTCGTTGGATT
>JAESSL010000184.1 GCA_016764135.1 Alphaproteobacteria bacterium | reverse complement strand
TCGCGCTGATCACCACTGCTGCGCCGTATCAGGAAGACAAGGGCGATCAAGGCCCCGGCGCTCCCTATAACGCGGCGGCAAAATTTTATAAGGTTTATTCCGGCGACGTTTCAAACGATCACGACCTGCGCGTGTCCCATATCGGCATCGACCGAAATCATACGACCGCCGAAGACATGAACACCTATTTCCCACTTTCACAATTTCGGAAATTAGCGGAATCAGGCCGTATCAGCTCCATATCGCCCCGGTTCCATGGCGCGCCAACCAACCGCAGCCAGGAAACAACGATCTTTCAGGACGCCGCTGAAATCCTGTCGCGTCTTCGCGAAGACAAGGCTGACGCCGCCGTCATTGTCGCTAATTGACCCGTGTGTCATCAGACCGTGAGTCTGATTGCACGCCACCTGGAAGAAAACGGCATCTCCACGGTCATCATGGGATGCGCCAAGGACCTTGTTGAATATTGCGGCGTTCCGCGCTTTTTGTTCAGTGATTTTCCACTCGGCAACGCGGCGGGCAAGCCCAACGATCCTGTGTCGCAGGCCGCCACGCTCGAATTGGCGATGAAGGTGCTGGAATCCGCGCCCGGCCCCCGCACGACGGTTCAAAATCCGTTGCGCTGGAACGAAGACGGTCGCTGGAAACTTGATTTCAGCAATATCGAGCAGTTGTCCGAAGAAGAACTCGCCGCGAAGCGAAAAGCCTTCGACGAACAAAAAGAAATCGCCAAGGGCCGTCGGGTCCACGATGGCGAAAAAACACAAGCGGCGGAGTAATCGATGAGTAAACCCTTTAGCGGCGTTAAGATCCTCGATTTTACGCAAGTGTTCGCCGGACCGTTCAGCAGCTTTCAACTGGCGCTGCTGGGCGCCGACGTCATCAAGGTCGAGCGTCTGGGCGGCGAGGATTCCCGTTTTACGCCGTTGAGTAAAGAATGGGCTGATCGCGGCTTTGCGCCGTCCTGGATGGCGACAAACGCCAACAAGCGGATCCTCGGACTCGATCTTAAAAAACCGGAATCCGTGGAAATAGTCCAACGATTGGTGAAAGACGCCGATGTCGTCATGGAGAATTTTCGCCCCGGCGTTATGGATCGACTGGGCATCGGCTATGACGATCTGGTCAAGATCAATCCTCAATTGATCTATTGCGGCATCTCCGGGTTTGGCCGTGAAGGCCCCCAAGCCAATACGCCATCCTATGATGGTAAAATTCAGGCGCTGACCGGCATCATGTCGATCACCGGCCATGAAGGCGGCGCACCGTTGCGCGCCGGGTTTGCGGTTTGCGACGCCTTAACCGGCATGACCGCATCCTTCGCAATTTCCAGCGCCCTGTTCCAACGCACCCATACGGGCAAGCCGCAGTTGATCGACGTCGCCATGTTCGATTCAACCTTGAGCTTTCTGTCGCCCACGGTCGTGGACTGGACTGTCGCCGGACACCGCCAGCGACAGTTTGGCAATCAGGCGATCAGCCGCAAACCAACCGCAAACCTGTTCAAGGTCAAAGACGGGCATTTGCTACTGGCGGTGAACAATGAGGGTCAGTTCATCAGTCTGGTGAACGCCATCGGGAAGCCGGAGATCATGGACGATCCCCGGTTCGCCGACTGGATGTTGCGGGTGGAGAACGAAGCGCCGCTTCGCGAAATCATCGAATCCGTCCTGACGACCGAAGACGCCGCGCATTGGGATGAAAAGCTGAACGCCGCCGGAGCGCCCGCCGCGCGTATTCAGACCATTGAAGAAGCCGTGGCCTACCCACAGCTCGAACATCGCGACGTCTTGCAAACCGTTGAAGGTCCGGATGGCCCCATGACGATGATCGGGTCCGGGTTCAAGTTGGCCCATGGCGGCGGCAGCATCGACCGACCGCCCGCCAAGCCAAGCGAACATACCGAGGAAATCCTCGAAGCCGCTGGGTATGACGCAGCGGAAATCGAAGCCTTCCGCAAACAGGGCGCAATCTAGGGCGCGCAAACCCCGGAGAGGCCGACCAACAAGACGAGCCAACCAGCAAGGAACCAGACAATGACAACCGAATTGGTGCAAGCGATTGAACATGTTGGCGATATCGTCACCGACGAAGACGTCGCTTCCGCCGCGCCCATTCGATTGTTGAACGCGACCTTCGACCGCGCCGAAGCGGAGCCGGAACCCGGCGCCGCCGCGCCGGAGGGTTGGCATGTGGCGTATTTTTCAGCTCCGACCCGTCCGGGCGAATTGGGGCCGGACGGCGCGGGGCGCGGCCTTGGGGTTATTCCCGCAATGCCCTTTCCCCGCCGCATGTTCGCTGGCGTCCGAATGCGCTTTCATCAGCCAATCCGCATCGGCGAAAAACTGACCCGGGAAACCGAACTGCTCTCGATCACGCCGAAAGAAGGCTCCACCGGCGCCATGGCGATCGTCACGGTCGTTAGCCGGATATCCGGCGAAAACGGGCTGGCGATGGTAGAAGAACGCGACACTGTATTTCGCGAAGAAACCCAGGCGGGTGCAAAAAACGCGGCGCCACGACAAGCCGCCGCACCGGAAAACACGGTCTGGCGGCATATCATTACGCCCAACGAAGTCGCGTTGTTCCGCTTTTCCGCACTGACTTTCAATCCGCACCGCATTCATTACGACGCGCCCTATGCGACCAGCGTCGAAGGGTATCCCGGATTGGTCGTTCATGGGCCGTTTTCCCAAACCTGCCTGATCAACTTCGCCCGGGACAATCATCCGGGTCGGCGGATCACGTCGTTTGCCATGCGGGCGCGGGCGCCGTTGTTTGTGAATGAACCAATTGAATTTGTCGGAAAACCAGAGGAAGATGGATGTTCCGTGTGGGCGTTGACGCCGCAAGGTGGCGTCGCAATGAGCGCGACGGCGACATTCGACTAATCAGCAGGACAACTCATATCGCCACGGACATTATTCAGGGAGCGCTAAAATGGGACAGCAATTCGAGGTCAGAACCATAACGCCCAGTATCGGCGGTGAAGTTTCCGGGCTGGATTTATCCAAACCTTTGTCCGACGCCGATTTTGACACGCTACATGCGGCGTTTCTGGACCGGAAGGTGTTGTTTTTTCGCAATCAGAACATGACGCTGGACCAGCAGAAGGCGTTCGGGCGGCGATTTGGCGAATTGCATATTCATCCTTCCGCCAGACCCTATCGGGAAGATGGCGTCGACCACGCCGAAATACTTTTTATCCATGCGGACGAGAATACGACGCGCACGGCAGGCGACACCTGGCATAGCGATGTGTCCTGCGATCCGGAGCCGCCGATGGCGAGCATTCTGCGTCTGGTTGAAATTCCCCCTTCCGGCGGAGACACGTTATTCGCCTCCATGTCCGCCGCCTATGACGCGCTGTCGGAACCAATGAAACTGTATCTGGGCGCCCTGACGGCGACCCATGACGGCGCACCGAATTATAAGGACCGCGCGAAGCGCCGCGACAATGTGATCGACGAGAAACAATATCCGAGCAATATCCATCCGATCATTCGTACGCATCCGGAAACCGGACAAAAGGCGATTTACGTCAACGAGGCCTTCACCACTCAAATCAACGACATCCCGAAGAAAGAAGGCGCTGCAGTGCTCCGTTTTCTATTCGATCATATCGCCAATGCCGCCTTTCAATGCCGGTTTCAATGGAGCGAGAATGCAATTGCGATGTGGGATAATCGTTGTACCCTGCACCATGCGATGTGGGATTATTTTCCAAGCACGCGGTCCGGATTCCGGGTGACCGTAAAAGGCGACAAACCCTTTTAATCGTCGCGTAACTTCACAGACACAGGATCAAGACACCGTGACGTTAAAAGTCGTTGGCGCCGGGTTCGGCAGAACCGGGACATATTCGTTGAAACTGGCGCTGGAGCAGCTTGGCTTCGGCCCCTGCCACCATATGGCCGAATTGGCCCAATATCCCGAGCAAATCCCGTACTGGCAGGCGGCGGCGCGTGACGAAACCCCTCAATGGGACGACGTCTTTAACGGTTACAACGCATCAATTGATTGGCCGTCCTCGCGGTATTGGCGCGAAATTTCGACCTATTACCCCGACGCCAAAGTGCTGTTGTCCGTTCGCCCCTTTGACTCCTGGTTCAAAAGCATTCAGGCGACCATCTATCCCTATCTTGAAAATCGGGCCACTCAAAAATCCGGCGCCAGTCTTGATATTCAAAACATAGGTTCTGAAATTATCGTCAATCAGATATTTGAGGGTGACCCGGATAACAAGGCGGCGGCCCAGCGCATCTTCAACGCGCATATCGCAGAGGTTCAGCAAACTATCGCGCCGGATCGCCTTCTGACCTATGATGTTTCGGAAGGCTGGACGCCGCTCTGTGAGTTTCTCGGCGTTGCGGCTCCCGATGCGCCGTTTCCGCGCACCAACTCCACCGAAGAATTTCAGGCCCGAACCGCTACGCGTTGAGCGGTTTTCCTCACCAGCTGATCTCCGGCAGATCACCGGCAAATAAGGATATCTCATGCGTTGTGAAATCGTCGCTATTGGAACGGAATTGCTCTTGGGGCAAATCGTCGACACCAATTCGTCCTGGATTGGTGAAAACCTCGCGCTGGCGGGGATTGATTCCGTTTATCAAACCAAGGTCGGAGATAATTTCGAGCGCATGGAATTTTGCATCCGTCAGGCGCTGGGACGAAGCGATGCGGTAATTTGTTGCGGCGGCCTGGGGCCAACCCAGGACGACATCACCCGTGAAGTCATCGCCAAGGTGATGGGCGTGGAATTGCGGCGGGACGAGGCTATCGTCGATAAAATTCGCTATATGTTTGAATCCCGCAACCGGGTCATGGCCGACAATAACCGTCGGCAAGCGGATATTCCCGTGGGCGCCGAACCCATTGCGCAAATGCCCGGCACGGCGCCGGGACTTATGTGTCCGGTGGGCGACAAGGTGATTTACGCCGTACCCGGCGTGCCGCACGAAATGCGCACAATGGTCAACGGCACCGTGTTGCCTGATTTGCAACGCCGATCCGGTCAGACGACCGCGATCCGGAGTCGAGTCTTGCGCACCTGGGGCAATAGCGAATCCGGACTTGCGGAAATTCTGGCGGATCGTATCGATACGCTCGACCAACTGGGGAACCCGACACTCGCGTTCCAGGCCAGTGGGATCGAGGGCATCAAGGTCCGCATTACCGCAAAGTCGCCGGACAAAGCGACGGCGGAGTCTGTTCTGGCGTCTGAAGAAAAACTGATCCGAGGCCTTCTGGGCGACGTTATTTTTGGCGTTGATGATGAATCCATGGAGGTCGTCGTCATTAACCGGTTGCGTGAATTGGGCTTGAGCCTTGGCGTCATCGAAGGATTGACCGGCGGCGTGTTGACAGCGAGGCTGAGCGAAGTCGACGCTGCTGGCGGCGTCTTCAAGGGCGCTATGGTCGGGG
This sequence comes from Alphaproteobacteria bacterium, assembly GCA_016764135.1. Taxonomy (GTDB): domain Bacteria; phylum Pseudomonadota; class Alphaproteobacteria; order UBA8366; genus JABJJH01. Next base: position 1,809 of record JAESSL010000184.1, on the reverse strand, counting down.
ACGCGCATAGTCACGCGGGCGAGCCCGGAGCCACGGGCGAAGAACGCGCAATCGCCACCGCCAAAAAAGCGCGCGACGCGTTTGGCGCAGATGTTGGCATCGCGGTATCCAAACCGGATATTGCATCGCCGCCCCCCGGCGCGCCGCCCGGATTGGTCTATCTGGGCGTTGTTGTCGGAGACAAGTCCTATTCGCAGAGCACGGCGCTTCCTGGCGACCGGGCGCGCTTTCGGAATTACGCCGTCATCAATCTTTTGAATTTCCTGCGCAAAACCTTATCCGCAGCATAAAGACCCCACATCCTTAAAAACCCCGAAAAGCGCCGGCTTTTTAGCGTATTTGGAAATATCCGGTCACATTCGTTATCTCGTAATTTGTTGACCAAACAGACGCCAATCAGGCATACCAATTAAGGTAAATTAACCAACCAAGCAGCCGAAAGCCGCATTTAATGAAAATAGAGAAAGTACACGTCACAAAGGGCGTCTATTTTATCAGAATCCCGGATGCGGATCTGAATATTTTGTGCGGCTGCCCATCGGATGTCGTCAAACATCTGATGAAGCAGGGGTTGATCGTGACCGTTGAGCGAAACGGCGTCACGTATGAAACCGGTCCCAACGCCATTTTATTGTCGGACGTTATGCTGCAAAGCGGCGTCGTTGCAAATATGGCGGAATTCCCGGTTCTGCAGATGCTGTATCGCCAGGGCATGCTGCTGCCCGGACACCCGAACAATACCGGTGCGAAGCCCCTCATCATCGGCTCCGAAAAGCAAGTAAAAGCCCAGATGGAATATATCTATCGGGGTAATTACGGATTAATATCAGAGCAGGAAATTATTGACGCTGGCATGACGCCGGACGCTGCGAAGCAGCTCATGCGGATCAAGTTGAAATTCGCATTTGGCGCCATTCGCGCCACCGAAGACCTACTCGACTCACTCGTTGTCGGCGACGGTGAAACCGAAATTCGGAACGGCGCGACAATCCGCAGAACCGCAACGAACATGTTCGAAATTTCCTTCGATGGCGAAACAGTGTCCGTCGATCTGAACCTTGGAAAGAACGAAGAGTACGACCCGCCCTATTTTCTGAGCATGCATAATATTCCGCGCGAATATTTTGGCGTTATTCATACCGGCGAAGGCGATGGCTGGGACATCAACCGAACCTGCATGGCCAGCATTTTGATGTTCCACGGAAAAATATATCTAATCGATGCGGGCCCGAATATTCTCTACAACCTGAAATCCCTGGGCATCGGGCTGAACGAAATAGAGGGTATCTTTCACACCCATGCCCATGACGACCATTTCGCCGGCCTGACCGATATTATCGGCGCTGATCACCGCATACGATACTACGCCACGCCGCTTGTGCGCGCCTCGGTCACAAAAAAGCTTTGCGCGCTGCTCTCCATCGAAGAAGCCCGTTTCGAAAATCTCTTCGATGTGCATGATCTGGTCTTCGACGAATGGAATAATGTTGACGGCCTTGAAGTCAAACCCGTGCTTTCTCCGCACCCGGTTGAGACGAACATTCTGTTTTTCCGGGCAATGTGGTCGCAAGGGTATCGCACCTACGCCCATTTCGCCGACATCGCATCCTTCAAAGTACTGGAAGGCATGGTTACGGAAGACCCGGACGCTATTGGCATTTCACCGGAATATTTTGACGAGGTGAAACAGACCTATTTGACCGAAGCCGATTTGAAAAAACTGGACGTCGGCGGCGGCCTGATCCATGGCGACGCCGTCGATTTTCGCGATGACGGCTCTCGTAAATCATACTGGCGCACCGGGCGTCG
>JAESSL010000183.1 GCA_016764135.1 Alphaproteobacteria bacterium | reverse complement strand
GTACCAGGTGCCGCCAACGTCGCCGCCGCGTTCGCAAAACCGGACATCGGTGAAACCCGCCTGTTTCAGCTTGTACCACAGCAGAAGCCCGGCGAACCCGGCGCCGACGACCAGCACCTCGCATTCATCGCTTAATGATTCTCGCTCGATTGGCGGCGCCGAATAGACATCCTCCAGATATTTGCTGAACTCGCCTTCCATCGCCATGTAATCGGCTGAACCCTGCCGCGATTCCTTGAATTCGCGATATTTCGCTTGTTCCGCAGCGTTGAAAACGGCCCCGGGCGGCGCTGGCGGCAGCGTCTTCAGCGCTTCGTCATCCAGAACCGAATATCCTTTTCCGGCGATATTTTCGCTGGCCTTGGCGGCGCGGGTATTAAAAATTTTCAGGCCAGTCTTCGGGTCGGTGCGGATCGGCGCGGTCATATCAGGTCCATAAATTATGTCAGCAGAAAATTAGTCCGGACTATTTACACCGGAATGTTTTCTGTAATTCAAGCAATAGAATCCGGCCTTTGTCCGAATCAGGGCTATCCAGAAGCGCTGGATCCTGTTCGACACGGCGTCGGAGCATTGTAAAATACATGTCGCCGCGGAGGACCAGTTTCGCTGGCGGGCAGTAGAGGCGCTTGGCTTTGCTCGTCTCCAGCGCGGTGTTGGCCCAATGAAGACCCGCGCCGATATCGGCGAGGCGTTTTTGAACAAGGCGTTTATCCCGACTGCCGCCCTTGTCGTAATTGTAGAACAAATCCCGATAGGTCTGGTTTTCCGCCCCGGCTGGCGAGCTCATGACAAAGCCAACTAAAATTATAAGTGCGAATCGCATCATTTGAACCTCCCCCGCAATGTGTGACGCTATCAATTAACGGCTTTGCTATCCTCGGTCGCCAAAATGGCGTCGCCAGAGGGGCGCGATAATGGTGTCCTGTTTGACCTTGTCGCGCAGCGCGCTCAATCGTGGCGCGTCGATACCGCCCTTGAACCAGACATAGAGCATGGTGATGTAGACATCGGCCAGGCACATGGTCTCGCCCAGTAAAAACGGACCTGTCGTTATGGCGTTTTCCAGAACAATCAGCGCCTCGCCCATTCTCTGATTCGCGGCGTCAATCGTCGCCTGAGTGGCGTTTGGGTCCGTTGTGTATCGGTTGGGATAGACGCGCCGGAGGACGGCTTCATAGATATTTACATTTGCAAATATGGTCCACCGCAGGAACGCGGCGTGCCCTATGCTGCCCGGTGTCGGGGCAAGTTTCTTATCTGGAAAACAGGCGGCCAAGTGTATCAAGATCGCTGAGGTTTCGGTCATGATGGACCCATCCGGCAGGATCAGCGTCGGCACCTGTCGCCAGGGATTGGTGTCGCGAAAGCTGTCGGGAAGGGGCGTGCCCGGTTTTGACTCGATTACCGCAAGCTCGAACGGCGCATCCGCCAGCGCCAGCGCGGCTTCAACTACAAATCCGCCGGAGCCGGTCCGGTTATACAATCGGTAGGTCATGTCGTTTTGACTCCGTAATTGCGACCACGATATTTTTGTTGAGCGTGGGAACGGAGTAATTCTTGGCGAAAACGCCGGATTATTCCAACGTTATTTCGCGCTGGCCACGACGTAAATTACGGGAATAACGGAAATGGCCCACCAGGTCAGCGATAAACCAATGAAGAAAAAACCCTGTAAATGACGTACACGTTTTTCGCTCTCACTCTCGATACTCGACTGCACTATGCTTCCATTCTTTATTTTGTCGTTAATCATCAAAATTTATAATTAGTGAATGCGAGGGCGGGAGTCCCGACATTCCTTATATATCTGAGAACCTTATATCCATCGTCGGAACCGGATCACAAGAATCAAACTGGTGACCATGACGGTGACGACGCCCCAGAAGGCCAGGTAGCCATACTTCCATTGGAGTTCCGGCATTATGTCGAAGTTCATTCCATAAACAGCGGCCAGAAAGTTCAGGGGTAAAAATATGAGGCTGACGATGGTAAGCCTGTCGACCACCCGGTTTGTGCGGTGGCTGACGATACCCATATACAGGTTCAGAACCTCGGACAACACAGTGCGTTCTGTCGCAGCGTCCGCCGCCAGACGTTCCAGAGAATTAGTCTGGCGGTCGAGGAAGGGTTGTGTGCTCTCGCTTACAAAGGGCGAGCGGCGGGTTGCGAGTTCGTAGATCGTCTCCCGTGCCGTGACGACGGCGTTGCGGTAATCCAGCAGAGATCGGGTTAATTGTGTGGAAAGCCCTTCAAGAACATCGTCGCCGTCCTCCCCCAGCAACTGACTCTGAATATCTTCGACGACCTTGGACATATCGGACAGCGTCGCGCGGTACCCGCTGATTAAATAATCCGCGAGTTCAAAAAGTAAAAACCCGCCGGATCGCGCCGATGCGTAAAAATCATCTTCATAGGTTTCGTGCAGATTTTTCAGAACCGGCGATGGTTGGCTGTGGATTGTCGCCAGAAAGCCGTCTCCCAGCACAACGTGCAAAGCGCTCAATTGAAGTTCTTTTCCCTTCAGTCCCGTTTCCACCAATGTGAAATGAACGGAGCTTCGGCCCATGACAAATTGGCCCTGCGTCCGGTCCCGGGTGACACGCTCAATTGTGGACATGCTGACGTTCAGCTCGGACAAAACGCTTTCCGCCTCGGCGGCGTCCTCAATATCGATCCAGCAATACCGGCCTTTCGCCACGGCCGCCGCGACATCTTGCGGTTTGACCTTGTGAATGACTTTGGCGTCGAAATCGAATGAAATTACATCCGTCATGAATTCCTCGTACCTTTTCATCGGCGATAGTTTAGGCGAGGGCGCCTTCGTTGCGGTCTTTGTCGGTCAGCGTCCCGTGAAATTCGGTTTTCGTTTTTCGACGAACGCGGCTTGCGCTTCTCTGGCGTCTTCGGTGTTGGACATGGCCACGGTCAAATCCTGCTCGTAGCGGTATCCGTCGCGGAGGCCAAGGTTGTCGGTGGTGTTCAACGCCTGCTTGGTGACTTTGACCGCGAGCGGGCTTTTCGTCGCGATTTCGTCCGCGATTTCCCGTGCGGCGTTAATCAATTCATCGGGCGCGACGCAACATTCCACCACACCCATGCGATACATTTCCGCGCCATTGACCCGCAGACCGGTCAAGAGCATGCGACGCGCCTTGGAACGAGGGAACAGCATGTTGATGTACTTTGCCCCGCCCATCAGCCCGACGTCGATCTCCGGCATGCCAAGCACGGCGTTTTCTGACGCCACGAGAATGTCGCAGCACGCCGCCAGCGCCAGCCCAGCCCCTAACGCGGCGCCGTTGATGGCGCCAATGACCGGTTTTTCGCACTCCAGAATAGCGTAGAAACTTTCGCGGGTGACGCGGTTGTGGTGACGGTAATAACCGGCTGCGGCCTCGATGCCGCGACGTTCCTTCAGATCGGCGCCCGCTGAAAAAACCTTGCCGCCGCCCGTCAGGATAACCGCCCGCACGTCGTCGCTGTCACTCAGAATATCGAATATCTCGATAATTTCATCCCGAAACGCGCGATTTTGGGCATTGACCGGGGGACGATTCATCGTGACCAGCGCGACATAGTTGGCGATCTCTACCGTAAAACAATTGTAGTCCTTCATTTTTATCCTCGATCCCTGGGAATTGCCGCGCTGCGTGAATTAGACCTCGGTCCGCGAGAGAGGGTCGTCTTCCCGTAGAGCCTACTGAAGGGATCACGGCGCGGCAATTTTTTTGACAGTCTAATTCCTGAGAAAGTTGAAACTGAATTCTGGTGATAAACCATCGATAAAACAGTGAAGAGGGGGCTTGAAACGGGCCTGTCGGTCGCCGCTAATTCAGGTTCCATAATGGATGGTGGTTGGGGTGAAAGCTATCTGGATAGCTCGATCTCGTTGTGGTTCCGCATGGCGGATGTTCTTGAAACGCATGGCTAAATTCCTTGTATGCGGGCAAGGAAATCGCCAGTTTGTCGACTAACAGCAATGAGGAATTACCAAGACAAAATGACTGAACTTACTAAAACAATAACAAGAAATTTGTTTCAAGAATTTTCCAATAATATTGATCGTTACGGCGTTGGCGTCATTGCGCTCATCCTTATGATTGAACTTCTCTGGGCTGCATCGATTTTGGCGCCCGTCTTATTCGTCCTCGCCACATTCATGGGTTTTATGAAAAACTGGATGGCGATTCTGCCCGGCTTCTGGGGTGGTGCGACGTTTCTTCTTATTCTGGGCGTCTGTGGCTTTGCAGCGTCCTTGCCATCCAATTATGTCGCGCGCTGGCGTGAGAACATGATGGGCAAAATCTCGGCGCGCTACCCATAGGGCGTCCGATTTCGGGGCCTGACATTTGGGCTCGAGCTTAAGCCCGAGCCCAATTACCGGTGAGTGATCGCCATATTCCCGGCGGGACCCCGTAAGCGTTGCGAAAGTGCCGCGACAAATGGCTTTGATCGGCGAATCCGGTTCGCTGAGCGGCGTCAACCAGAGAAACCCCATCGTCGATCAGCGCCCGGACGCAGTCCAGACGGCGCAGTGTCTGAAAGCGATGGGGGCTGACCCCATAGGCGGCGCGAAATTGGCGGGATAAGGACCACCGGTCGTGTCCCGTCGCATCTTCCAGATCAACGCTATTGATGACGTCGCAGGCCCTTGAAATCAGTAAATCGCGGGCTGTTGCGACAGCGACGGCGTCAATTCGCACGGGCTTCTTTCGGGATTGGGAGAGCCGGGCCAGAGCGTCCGACAATGCGAGCACCAGTCCTGTCCCGGTTAAATCGTCAATGGCCTGCTCCCTGTTAGCCGGAATCGGGTGAGCCAGAATCGGGTGAGCCAGAATTGAGTGCACCGCCCTTCGCAATTGCGGGTCATCTGTGACAGGGGATTGGACGAACGGTAGTTCCTGACCATTGAGCGCCTGATGAACCAGTTTTGGGTCTAGGTAGAGGGTTTGATAGCCGTAACCGCCTTTGGCGCCGGGGCGCCCGTCATGCAATTCGTCCGGGTGAAGAACATAAAGCTGGCGCGCCACGCTATGTCGGGTCTGTCCGCGATACTCAAAAGATTGCACGCCATGGGTGGTTATGCCGATTCCATAGGTATCGTGTCGGTGGGGTGCGTATCCGCGATTGCGAAAAAATGCGTCCACCCGCTCCAGACCGGGGAAGAATCTTGCGATCGTAATATGATCCTTCGATAGCGCCGTGGGTTTGCACAAACGTTCAAGACCAACACGCTGGGTTTCTGCTTTATCGGTACTCATTGAGCCGTCCTTGAGGCGCGTTACGCAAATCGTCTGGAACATATATCCATGCTCGAAGCCCTTGTCCTGTTTCTTCTGGCGGCGTTACCTCTGTTGGGGAGTCCGGGGCCCGCGACATTGAGTATCGCGGCGACGGGGTCGGTCTATGGCGTGGCGCGGGGCGCGCCCTATATGGTCGGCGTTGTGCTGGGGACAATCGTGGTTGTGTTGCTGGTGGCCACCGGGTTGACGGGCCTTCTGTTCGCCATACCCGGCGTCTTGCCGGTTCTGAGCGTTGCGGCGCTTTGTTATATTCTTTACCTCGCTTATAAAATCGCCACAGCGCCGGTTCTGGCGGCGGATGTGGAAAAAGCGACGGCGCCGTCGCTCTATGGCGGGCTCCTGCTTGCAATCGCCAACCCAAAGGCCTTCGCCGCGGTTATCGCCGTGTTCGCCAGTATTACGGTCTATCCCGAGCATCCCGTGATCGACGCGGCGTTGAAATCCGCAGCGCTGGCCGTGCTTGTGACGGGGGTGAATTGCATCTGGCTCGCGCTTGGCGCGGCGTTGTCCCGATTGTTGCATCACCCTCGATTGGGGCGGGTGGTTAATATCGGGTTTGCGATATTGTTGCTGTTATCGGTCGGACTAGTTGTCTTGATGTAACGTTATGGCGTCGCCGTTTTACGCCCCTCAGGGCGTGGCGCGTTCAGGAGCGTCTTGCAGGTTTAACGGGTTGGTAATTCCGCTAGCAACCGGCCCAGCCCGACTAATGGTTCTACGATTTTCATGGAGTCCAGCATCACCCAGAGTGCCGCCTGATTGGTCGTAATGACAGGT
>JAESSL010000182.1 GCA_016764135.1 Alphaproteobacteria bacterium | reverse complement strand
GACGCCGATCATTTCCAACTTTAAGGAAGGCCTGTCGGTTCTCGAATACTTCAACTCCACCCACGGCGCGCGTAAGGGCCTGGCGGATACGGCGTTGAAAACGGCGAACTCGGGTTATCTCACGCGGCGCCTTGTCGACGTTGCGCAGGATTGCGTGATCACGGAGCATGAATGCGGCACAACCGAAGGCCTGACCATGAAGGCCGTCGTGGATGGCGGCGAAGTGATCCAACCTTTGTCCGACCGGATTATTGGTCGTCACGCGTCGGAAGACATTCTGGATCCCATCAGCGGCGACACCCTCGTGAAGTCGGCGGCGCTTATCGACGAAGCGGCGGTTGATGCGATTGACGAGGCCGGCATCGATTCGGTGAAAATCCGCTCGGTGTTGACCTGTCAATCCGACAAGGGAGCCTGTGGCGCATGCTACGGTCGGGATCTTGCACGCGGTACGTCCGTCAATATTGGCGAGGCTGTCGGCGTCATTGCAGCGCAGTCCATCGGCGAACCCGGCACACAGCTCACGATGCGGACCTTCCACATTGGCGGCGCCGCGCAACGTGGCGCAGAGCAGTCATCGGTGGAAGCCAGCATCGATGGGATAATGACAATCACCAATAAAAATGTCGTCATCGGCGCTGACAAACGTCCGGTCATTATGGGCCGCAGCACGGAACTTGTTCTGCATGATGATCAGGGTCGGGAACGCGCGCGTTATCGCGTCCCCTACGGCTCTCGGTTGTCGGCGAATACGGGAGATAAGGTCTCGCGAGGCCAAACGCTCGCCGAATGGGATCCGTATACAGTTCCGATCATTACCGAAAAAGCGGGTATCGCCAATTATGTCGATCTGACCGAAGGCATCACCATGCGTGAGGCCGTCGACGACGCGACAGGCATCTCCAGCAGGGTCGTCGTTGATTGGAAGCAACAACCCCGAAGCGCTGATCTTCGGCCGCGCGTCACAGTGCGCGACGAAAAAGGCGAAGTTGTCACGTTGGGCAATGGGCTTGAAGCACGCTATTTCATGTCGGTGGACGCTATTCTGTCTGTCGAGCACGGCTCTGAAGTCAACGCTGGCGATGTGCTGGCGCGTATTCCGCGAGAAACGTTGAAAACCCGTGATATCACGGGTGGTTTGCCGCGTGTCGCTGAATTGTTCGAAGCCCGGAAGCCCAAGGACTTCGCTGTCATCAGCGGCGCCGCGGGTCGGGTCGAATTCGGCAAGGATTACAAAACCAAACGCCGCATCATTGTCGTCCCCGAAGGGGAAGATCAGGAGCCGTCCGAGTATATGGTGCCGAAGGGTCGCCATATATCGGTACAGGAAGGCGATCACGTCGAAGTCGGGGATTTGTTGATGGACGGCAACCCGGTGCCGCACGATATCCTTCATGTGTTGGGTATCGAGGCGTTGGCGGCGTATCTCGTGAACGAAATTCAGGAGGTCTATCGACTGCAGGGCGTTAAGATCAACGACAAGCATATTGAAGTCATCGTACGCCAAATGCTCCAAAAAGTTGAGATTACCCATGCGGGCGACACGATTCTTCTCGTTGGCGAGCAAGTCGATCGAGATGAGTTTGAAGCCGCAAATGAGGTGGCGCTTAAGGAGAATGGACAACCGGCGACAGGTTTGCCGGTCTTGCAGGGCATTACGAAAGCGTCCTTGCAGACCAAGTCCTTTATCTCGGCGGCGTCGTTCCAGGAGACAACGCGCGTACTGACCGAAGCCGCCGTCAGCGGTAAGATCGATACGCTGGAAGGTCTGAAGGAAAATGTCATTGTCGGGCGGTTGATTCCGGCAGGGACAGGCAGCTTCATGAATCGGATGCGTCAGATCGCCGGTGAGCGGGATCGAGACGTGTTGGCGAAAGAGGAAGCCGAGGCCGAGGCGTTGAAAGCCGCGTCGGCGAAGGCCGCCGAAGCCGAAAGCGCGGAAAAAGCGGAAATCGCGTAGTCGGTAATTTTTTGATAATAAACCGCCGCGCCGTGTAATTTTGTTTCAAAACACGGCGCGACGGCGACTTTTACGAGTCAGCTGTTAACCCTTCTAAACTCTAGTAATTTAATTTATTTGCAGCGTATCTTTTTCTTGACGGTGCAAATGCTCGACACTAGTATGCGCGAGCTTTTTAGGGGGCTTACTGTAGAGCACGATGACGAGATTGTCGGGCGCTAGACGAAGCAACCGAGCATATGAGAAAAAATAGATCGGCGTCGCCGGTCGGGTGTGAAAGCAGACGCGGGCCGCTATTGTTGAGTGGGCGTCGTGTTTTGTGGTTGCGCTTAGTAGCCTCTAGATCGAGGCTCCGGCGTGATACATGCTTTGTGCCATGTGATGAAATGTTTGGAATGAGGACGGCGAATGCCGACAATTAATCAGTTAGTTCGGAAGCCGCGGAAGTCCCCGGCGGAACGAAATAAGGTTCCAGCCCTGGAGGCATGTCCCCAAAAGCGGGGAGTTTGTACGCGGGTTTACACCACGACGCCGAAAAAGCCGAACTCCGCTTTGCGTAAAGTCGCACGGGTTCGCTTGACGAATGGGTTCGAAGTGACGAGCTACATTCCTGGCGAAGGGCATAACCTTCAAGAGCACTCGGTCGTGATGATCCGTGGTGGTCGCGTTAAGGATTTGCCTGGTGTTCGCTATCACATCATTCGCGGCACGCTCGATACGCAAGGCGTTAGCGATCGTCGCCAACGCCGTTCGAAATACGGCGCTAAACGGCCTAAGTAGGGGGGGGGACGAAAGAATGTCTCGACGTCATCGCGCAGTAAAGCGTGAAATTATGCCCGACGCCAAATTTGGCGATGTAGTGTTAAGTAAATTTATCAATTGCTTGATGCTGCAAGGGAAAAAGTCTGTCGCAGAACGCACCGTTTATGGCGCTCTGGATGAAATTGAACGTAAAGCTGGCGGCGATCCCGTGAAGGTCTTTCACGACGCGATCGAAAATATCCGCCCGACCGTTGAAGTTCGCTCTCGTCGAGTTGGCGGCGCGACCTATCAGGTTCCGGTTGATGTTCGGACGGAGCGGGCGCAAGCCTTGGCGTTTCGTTGGCTCATCGGCAGCGCGCGCGGGCGTTCTGAATATACGATGAAGGACCGGCTGTCCGCTGAGTTGTTGGACGCCTCCAATAATCGTGGCGGGTC
>JAESSL010000181.1 GCA_016764135.1 Alphaproteobacteria bacterium | reverse complement strand
GCCGCGCCGCCTGCGATGCCCCGTTGAACAAACCCGCCGACCGCGCCATCCTCCATCGACACGTAGCCCGCCGGGCCGACGAGGTTCGCCTGCTTCAGGCGCCGCTCCGTCATCGCGTCGTCGTCGCTTTCAAACCCCAGATAGCGCCAGTTCAACAATGTTTTCTCAACCCCGTCGGGGACAATCTGGCGCACGGCGATGGAGTTCTGGATCTGCTGAACGACCAGTCCGGGGAACACGGTCAATATCTGCAAGGTGATTCCATCGCCAAATTCATCCACTGAGTCGAGCATGGAGGAATCCGCCAGGCGAATGTCGTCATCGGCGGAGCGAATGGCCTGGTCGGTGTAGGTCTTGTTGTCGAGGTCCTTGTCCATGATGGAGTAGCTGACATGGTGACCGCCGCTTTTATCGACAATGACGCCGCCCTTCTGGCCCAACCGGTTGATCCGGAAGGTGGTGAAAAACAGATGGAGGAGGCTAGCGTGATAGGAATCCTTCACGTTTTCAAAATACAGCTTCCAGTTATTGGGCAGGTTTTGGGTGTTCTCTCCCAAAACGGTCAAAGGTTGTCCGAGCACGCGCTTGATCCGCGACGCGATGTCCGGGCCCAGATAGTCTTCGATATCGGGTGTGTCGGCGTGAAATGTGCCAAACACCAATCCGCAGAATTCGGCGACGCGCAGGGTTTCCAGATTGTGCTCCGCCTTGTCGAAATCAGCGCCCATGCCGCCCTTGCGGTTGACGCCGCGATGGAAGGCGACGCTGGCGAGCTCTCCTTTTAGCGAATAACGCCAGGCGTGATAGACGCAGGTGATGGCGTCGACATTGCCGCATTTGTCGAGGCAGAGCAGGGAGCCCCGATGCGAGCAGCGATTGACCATGGCGTTCAGGCCGCCATCTTCGTCCCGTGTGACGATTATGGGCGTTTGGCCTGCCTGGGTTACGCGGTAATCGCCCGGATTGGGTACGTCGCAGGCGAGGCACAGAAAATTCCAGACGGGGCCGCGATAAATGCGCTCTTGCTCCGCCGCATAGACCTTTGGGCTTTGATAGACTTCATAGGGCACGCGGGTCAGGCTTTCGCTGGGCCATTGCACGCCCAAATCAACCGTTTCCTCAATCGTCACCTGCCGTCCCCTCACTGCTGTGTTCGCGTATGGGGGATGATCGACGGCGCGGGTGGCTGTGTCAATTGTCGGGGACGAATTCAGCGTTGGTCGAACGGGATCGGAGGTCTTATGCTTCCCGCAAAATTTGAATAGAAAAGCAGCGGGGAAACCATGACTGAGACCACAACATCGGCGCCGCGAACAATCTTGTTCGCCGGGGGCATGGGCGCGCGCCTGTCTGACAGCATTATGGAGCGGGTGACGACAGACTGGCGGGTTCTGACATGGACCGATGGCGACGATCCGGCGCGGTTTCATGAGCTTCTGGCGGAAGCAGAGGCGGTTGTAGGCGGCCGCGTCGACGCCGAATGGTCGGTTCCGGCGCCGGGGTTGAAGCTGTATCAGGTGCCGTTTACGGGCGTGGAATGGATTTCGCCCGAGGAACTGCCCAAGGGTTGCGTGCTCTGCAACACCTTTGAGCATGAAATCACCATGGCGGAATATGTGATGGCGGGGCTGCTGGAATGGGAAATCGGGATGCGGGCGTCCGATCAACATTTCCGGGAAAAGGGATGGGACCGGCATTTGCCCGGCAGCGGCGTCAGCCATGGCGAGCTGTACGAGAAAACCGTCGGGATCGTCGGATACGGGCATATCGGGCGGGAAGTCGCAATCCGCGCAAAAGCGTTTGGCATGACGGTGAAGGCGGTATCGCGCACCGCCCGGGACACGCCCGCGGAACTCGACTGGTTCGGGACCCTCGACGAGCTGGACCGCTTGTTAGGAGAAAGCGACTATGTCGTCGTCACCTTGCCGCTGACGAGGGACACCAAGGATATGTTCGACACGGAGCGGTTCGGTAAGCTGAAATCCAACGGCGTCATCATCAATGTCGGTCGGGGGCGCGTCATAAACGAAGAAGCGCTGTATCAGGCGTTGCTCGAAAAACGGATTGGCGGCGCCATTATTGATGTCTGGTATGGCTATCCGTCGCAACAGGATCTGGATCGGTCCCCGACCAACTTCCCGTTTCAGGACCTCGAAAACATCATTATGACGCCGCATAACAGCGCCACGACCGAGGCGATGCGGTTGCGTCGGTTAGATTTCGTGGCGCGCAATATCGACCATCTGGCGCGGGGCGAGGCGTTGGAGAATGTCTGCTTTGAGGGAATCGCCTAGGGGCGTTGCTCGGGGGAGACCTTCGGAATCGTTCGGGTGACTTCGCTTAACAGCCACGTCCGAAAGCGCGTCATTTTTGGTTTCTGGGCTTGTGAGAGCGGACATACGAGGAAATAGGAATCCGGGTGCGGGTGGGTGAATTCGAACGGGACTACCAGTCGCCCGGCCTCGACGTCTTCCTCGACGATGTGTCGGTCGGCGATTGCGACGCCCAGCCCCTTGATCGCCGCCGCCAGCGCAACATTTGTGGTTTCAAACGTCAATTCGCGCGCCGGTTTTTTATAGGCGGTTCCGGAATGCGCGAACCATTGCGCCCAGTCGTCGCCGCGCGCGGAAGCGTGGATCAAAATATGATTATGCAGATCTTCAGGGCCGCTGAGTGGAACCTCCGCATTCATCAAATCCGGACTGCAGACGGGGGTGGTTTCGACATCGAATAGACGGTCGCATTGCATGTCCGCCCAGTCGCCGTCGCCGTGCCGGATGGCGGCGTCAATATCCTCCCGTTCAAATTTCACCGCCCGTTGGGTTGTGGAAATTCGAATTTCAATATCGGGGAAGCGTTGCTGGAATCGTGGTAGGCGGGGCATGAACCAGCGCATGGCGAAGGTCGATACCATGCTCACCGTCAGCACGCCTTGTTCCTGATTATTATATAAATCAGCGACGGCGCGCTCAATGCGGCCAAAGCCTTCAGACAAGCCGGGCAACAGCGCGCGGCCATCATTGGTCAGGGACAGTCGTTTGTTGGCGCGCAGGAATAACGTAACGCCCAAGGTCGCCTCGATGCCGCGAATCTGGTGACTCACGGCGGAGGGGGTCACCTTCAATTCTTCCGCCGCCGCACGAAGATTCAGATGACGCGCGGCTGATTCAAAGGCGCGAAGGCCGTTCAAAGGGAGGGGCGAGCTGGGCACTATGATTCCAATATCGTGTTATTTTCCTCAAGTATATTAAATCAATAAAGTTTAAAAAACAGTGTGTTATAATTTTTATATAAACCAGCCATAGATGAGAAAAAATATACGATCTAAATCTTTCTCTCGAAGATAATTTGCGGGAAGAGGATTTGAGAGCGCCGTCCCGTTCATCCAGTTTCTAAAGCGATCACCACGAATATTCAGGCGTTCAGGATGTGTGGCCGAGTATATCAAAAAGCAGGACCGGCGTCATCGCGACCTTATTCGAGATTTGTCACAGCGCCGATGCAGGAGCCCTCAGGAGACCTTTCCAGGATATCCGACGCCGTATGATGCGCGCCTGAATCGCGCGATCACTGCCGCCAATACTTGTTGCGAAAGCGCCCGGAACCGCTTATGCGCGTGGCATGACTGACCCCGCATCGACCCCGCCAACGCCGAACGGAGAGTCCGGCGGTTATTCAAACCGCTCCATCGCCGTTCGCATGGGGGTGTTTTATTTCGCTGTGTTTTTGTCGGCGGGACTCTACTTGCCGTTCTGGCCTGTCTGGTTGGAAAGCAGAGGCATGGGGC
>JAESSL010000180.1 GCA_016764135.1 Alphaproteobacteria bacterium | reverse complement strand
TTTTTGTGCGTCAGTATAGACGAGATTTTCAAATTTTGAGATCGGTATTTCCTGGCAAATGATGATTTAAAGCGGGACTGGCGCGCCATTTTGCGTTTGCTCGATACCGCCTTTGATCGCCAGGATAATCTCGTTCGGGGCCGTGACCCGATCCCCATAACCGCCAAAGGCGTTTCCCGCGCCAGGGCCGTGGTGCATCCGCGTTTCAATATATCGGCGATGATTTCACCGGCTTTCATCTCTACATTTCCTGTATCATTGGTCCTGAATTGTTGGAATAAAGTCTATTATGATATGCGGAGCCTTGAATTTTCGCCTGTTTCTATTTCAAATGGTGGAACAAAATCGATGACGGACAAATGTCCGGACATGAAACGTCCTAAGGATGAGGAGATGCGGCAATGAAACTTGGATTATCAATAGGATATTCCGGCGCACAGATGGATTTGCCGGTTGAGCGCGTTCAGCTCGCCGAGCGGCTTGGGTATGATTCGGTCTGGACGGCGGAGGCCTATGGCAGCGACGCTGTTACGCCGCTTGCCTATCTGGCCGCCGTCACCACGCGGATAAAGCTGGGCACGGCGATCATGCAGGTTGCGGCGCGCACGCCCGCCAACGCCGCCATGTGCGCCGGCACCATCGACGCCATGTCAGGCGGGCGCTTTATCGCCGGGCTGGGCGTGTCGGGACCGCAGATTGTCGAGGGATGGTATGGCCGTCCCTGGGGCAAACCGTATTACTGGTTGAAGGATTATGTCGCCATCATGCGCAAGGTGTTTGCGCGCGAAGAGGCGGTCAGCCATGAGGGCAAGCAGATCACATTACCCTTTGATGGCGACGGGGCGCTGGGCGTGGGCAAGCCGCTACGGTCCATTTTACACATGAACCAGGATATCCCGATTTACATCGGCGCCGGCGCCGAATCGACCGTTCGCCTGACGGCGGAAGTGGCTGATGGATGGCTGCCTTTGGGTTTTGTGCCGGGTAGTATGCCGGAATATGCTGAGTGGCTGGAGCAAGGTTTCGCGCGTGCGCAAAAAGCGGGCGTCGACAAGGGCTACCATAATTTTGAAATTCAGACGTCGGTCCATGTCGAGGTTGAAGAGGATGTTCAGGCGGCGCTGGATCGTCTGAAGCCGCACGATGCGCTGTATGTTGGCGGCATGGGGCATAAGGATAAAAATTTTCATAAGGAAATGATGATAAAGCGCGGGTTCGGCGACGCCGCAGACCGAATTCAGGAATTATATCTGGCGGGCCGAAAGGACGAAGCCGCCGCCGCAGTGCCGGATGAATGGGTCGATTCCCGATCGCTCGTCGGGCCCAAGGCGCGGATCAAGGAGCGTTATAAAGCCTGGGAGGATAGCGGCGCGACGGGGCTGAGCGTACGCACCCAGCAGGACGAGGCCGTCGTGGTGATGGCCGAGGCGGCGCGGTTGAATCCCAACCCGGAATAGGGAGCGTGTCATGCATATTACCCAAGGATTGAAGCGTAACGCGCAGATCTTCGCCGATGACCTCGCCACGGTGGATGGCGATCGGTCGCGAACCTGGGCTGAATGCGCGGATCGAGTGGCGCGGATTGCGGGCGGATTGCGGCGCATGGGCGTTGTCGATGGCGAACGGGTCGCCATTCTGGCGCTCAACAGCGATCACTACTTCGAGTATTTTTTCGCGGTGCCTTGGGCCGGGGGTGTTTTTGTTCCCATCAATATTCGCCTGGCGCCGCCGGAAATAGCCTATTGGCTGAATGATTCCGGGGCCGAAATTCTGTTTGTGGACGATAATTTTCTCGATGCGATCAAGGCGCTGGATGGCAAGCTCGAGACGGTTCGGGAGTTTGTCTATATTGGCGACGGCGCCACGCCGGACGGGATGCGCAATCTTGAAGGTCTCCTGGAGGCGCCAGTTCCTGACGCTGAACGCGGATACGAGGATCTGGCCGGTCTGTTTTACACCGGTGGCACGACGGGCCGTTCCAAGGGCGTGATGTTGAGTCATCGCAACCTTGTCAGCAACTCCTATCACATAATCCCCTCCATGTTTTATCGGCAGGGTATGCGGTATCTGCACGCGCCGCCGATGTTTCATATCGCCGATGGGTTGGCGGTCTTTGGCGTTACGATCATTGGCGGCACGCATGTATTTATTCCAGGCTTTTCGCCCGACGCGTGCCTGGAGGCGATGGAAACACACCAGATCACCGACACGCTTCTCGTACCGACCATGATGAACATGCTGGTGAACCACCCAAGCGTTGAAACCCGCGATTTGTCGAGTTTGATATCGATCGTTTATGGCGCGTCGCCGATGCCCGAAGCGGTTATTCGTCGCGCGCTGGAGGTTATTCCCGGCGTTAAATTCACCCATGCCTATGGACAAACCGAGTGTTCGCCATTGTCCACCTGCAACGGACCCGAAGCGCATGTTCTGGAGGGACCCAATGCCGGGTTGTTTAAATCCGCCGGGCGCGCCGTTCTGGGGGTGGAGGTGCGCATCTTCGACGACGACGATAAGGAAGTCCCGAGCGGCGACGTGGGGCAGGTCTGCATCCGCGGTCCCAATGTCATGCAGGGATATTGGAAATTGCCGGAATTGACGGCGGAAGCGCTGCGCGGCGGGTGGATGCATTCCGGCGATGGCGGCTATATGGACGAGAATGGCTACGTTTATATCGTCGACCGGATGAAGGATATGATTATTACCGGCGGCGAAAACGTGTATTCCACCGAAGTGGAAAATGCGCTCCATCAGCATGCCGCGGTGGCTGAAGCGGCGGTGATCGGCGTACCCGACGATACATGGGGCGAATGCGTGCACGCCATTGTACGCCTCAAGGAGGACGTTGAATTAGACGAAGCCGCCTTGATCGCGCATTGCCATACGCTGATCGCCGGGTTTAAATGCCCACGCAGCATATCGTTCCAGGACGAACCGTTGCCGTTATCCGGCGCGGGTAAAATTCTGAAAACGACTCTTCGTCAACCATTCTGGAAAAATCGGGATAGCCAGGTTTAATAGAGCCCGGCGGCGGTTCAGACTGTTCCGGTTAAACATAAATTACAGGGAAAATGTGAAACCATGAGACTAGTAACGTTCGATAAAGATGGAGCCCCGGCGCTGGGCGTGCGAGTCGGCGACGATGTTGTCGATTTATCGCTGGCGGCGCCAGACCAACCACGCGACTTGTTGGGATTGCTGCAAGCCGGATCTGGCGCGTTTGACGCGGCCCTGAAGGCGGCGGAAGCGGCGCCCGCCTCGGCGCGGCGCCCCTATGATGGCGTCACGTTTCACCCGCTTATGCGCAATGCGCCCAAAATGTTCT
>JAESSL010000179.1 GCA_016764135.1 Alphaproteobacteria bacterium | reverse complement strand
GTATTCATCCCAGTAATGCCGTGAAAGGCGTCCAAAGTCGCGGCTGTTTCCAGAAACATTCATTTCGCCTTTGACTGCGGAAATCCCGGTTCCTGCTTGGTATTGTATAATAAAATCCCCATCGCGCGCGCCGCGCCACTTCAGCGTGAGTGGGACGGGGAGGGCGTCATAGGTGAGTACGCCGCTTGCAGCGGGGAAAATCCATTCCGGCGGCGCATCGGGCGCCGCGCTGGTTTGTTGATTGGGCTCAATTGGTTTGGCGATGCGCATGGTCAGCACTTGTCGCATAAGTCTGTCACGCAGTTTCGCCATTCGCTCTGGTTGCAACAACGCGAGGTTATGGCGTTCGGCAGGATCGTTGCGCAAGTCGTATAATTCAGATGCGATGATGGCGCCATCGCGAAGATGGAGCTGAACCTTGTCGTCTCCTTGCTTGATGGCGGCGACGAAATCACGAATCGCGCCGGGGTTTTCTTCGGCGAAGCCCGCTTTGCTGGTCAGCCCCATCCAGACGTTCTTGTTCTGTGTGCCGGATTTTGCGCCAAATTCCGGGTCAAAGAGATTGACGCCTTCAAATTTATTGACTGGTTCAACGCCGAGCAGGGCGAAGATCGTTGGCATAATGTCGGTATGAGCGCTGACTGCCGTTGTCGTAGAAAACGGCGGCGAGGATGTAAGTCCGGGCGGCGTCCAGATAATCAACGGGATATGCGCGATCTCCTCGTGCAGGTGGCCTGCTCGCGTAGTAGAGGCGTGACCGACATTACCGCGCTCCAGCAGTTCTTCGCCGTGATCGGTGGTCAATAGCAGAATAGTGTTTTGCAGAAGGCCGGATTTCTCAAGAAAGGCCCATAGGGATTGAAACCAGGTGTCGAAGACTTGGAATTGAGCATCGTATAACGCCCGGATTACGGGTAAATCCGAGGCCTGAAATGTCGCTGCCTTGGCGGGAATAGCGGGTAGGGTCTTGATCAGGTTCAGGCGTTTTATGGCCTCCGGGCTGTCGGGCGATGGGATTGCGGGTGCGCCGGGTGGATTGTAGGGCAAATGGGTGTCGAGATAGTGACGCCATAAAAAGAACGGGGTTTGGCTCAGGCGGCGAGTCGCCATCCAGGTTTGCGCCCTCTCTCCCGGTGTATGGGTCGGGCCAAGATTCTGGAACCCGTCAATAAGCATAAAGCTTTGCAAACCGCCGACATCCCAGCCTTGCTCTTTCAGCGTTTCCAGCGGAAGTCGCCAGGAGGCCGGGACCGAAACGTCGCGGCTGTGCACGCCATGGCGAAATGTTGAAAGCCCGGTCAGGATTGAAACGATATTGGATCCGGTCCAGGCGGAGGCCGTTCGATGGGACAGGAACTGGTGCCCCGTTTTTGCTTTTCGCCAAAGGAACGGGGTGTTTTGTTTGGAAATGGCATCGAATCGGGTACTCTCGATGGTGAGCAACAGAACATTGAGGCCCGGCTGTTGGCGCAGTTGGACGAGCGCGACCGACGCAACGAGGACGACAAGCGCGATGGAAAGGCTAATGAAAATTAAAGATCGGCGCATAGGATAGCAGCAAGTAAAGCGGTGTGGCGAGAATGGCGCCGGAGATTACGCGGGTGGGGCGATGCTTTTGAGCCGGATCTCGCCAATACAGCAGCCCCATGACGGGCAAGGCGGCGACGAGTGGCAAGATCGTCCAGATCGGTACGGGCGCGTCCCGCAAGCTTTCCAATGGCGCGAGCATCAATCCCAACCCCAATAGTAAAACCCCGGTTTGGATCCATGGCGTTTGGAATATCCTCATTGTCGTGAGTGTGTTTCTGGACGGCGAAAACCCGGCGGCGAGGATAGCGCCGGAACACGCGCCCAGCGCATTGACGCCAATATCTCGCAGGCCAAAAGTACGGGCGGGATGAAGGCTTTGCATCAACTCATCGTGAATTCCCAGGATACTGGTTAGGAGAATAGTCGCCACAAGGAGGGCCCTGCCGGAAAGATCGAAGGACAGGGCGCGTCGGACAATTAGCGCCAATATCAGGTATTGGGGTATATGGATACGTTTTGCGGGAAAATCGGAATCCGTGGCGAAAACGCCGATGAACGCGACGATGGCGCCTCCCGCCAAGTAGAGCCAACGGCGATCAGACAGAAAGTTTTCGTCTGTGCGCCGCGTTGAAATAGCCGCTATGGCGAATAACGTGGCCGCAAGGGCAATCAAGGGCGTGGCGGCGCTGACGCTATCATCGACGCGTTGCGACAAGGCTTGCCAAACGACAAAGCTGTGTGGATAAAAGGCGGTGAGTAGAAATGCCGCTGCGTACCAAGCTTTAGGGCCAGTTCTATGGTGCGTTGATTGAATCACTCTTGGCCTGTTGTTGAGAATGCGCCGTAGACGAGATCTTTCAGGGTCGACATGAAGGCGGTGCAGGATACCAATATAATGGAATTAACACGAGTTTACGTATCCTTCTTTTCCGTCTTGTTGCCAATATCTGATCGGCGTGACTGTAAATGAACTTCTTTTTGTATGACTGGATTTTTGGTTGATGACGATTCGGCAAACGCCACGGCGCCCTCGCGAATTTGGGTTCGGCGGCGGTAAAAAGGTCATTCGTGGTGACTGATCAAAATGACCCGATTCCGCGTCGTCGATCAAAGACGCCCTTGTTTGCGACGCTCGGCCTTATCCTTGTCGTTGGGTCTGTCGTTGGCTGGGGCGTTGCTAAATTTATGACATTGCCGGAAGAGCCGGGGGCAAGTCTCGAGTTGCCCAGAGATGCGAAGCTACATCCGGCCAATGAAGATAAAGCCAACGACGGAACAAAAAGCAGCTTAAAAAACACGGCGCCAACGGCCCCGCAGTCAGAAATAAAGAAACCGCAGAAAGTTTCTGTTGATAGTTATGAGCCCCGCGCCGGAAACGAGCTGAGCAACTGGAAAGCAGGCAAGCAACTTTCGGGATATTTTGATTCCGTGGTTTTGGGCGGCGCTGTTCTTGCAAAAAACGTGTCGCCGAAACTGGCTGAAAGCGATATCTTGATCCTGAGCGGCTGGGCTGGCGATGTGAGTGTCGGCGTTCGATATCCCTATGTCATCGCGTCGGCCTGCGGCGTTGTTTTTGGTCATTCCACCGTGTCCGGTACACGCGCGGACGTCGCCAAGGCGGTGCATCCAAATTTAACCCAGTCCGGCTGGCGTATGCGGGTCGCCGCGACGTCTATTCCTGACTGCGAGAATCGCGCCATCCGGATTTGGGGCGTGGCGCCAGGGAAATCACGGTTGATTTTACCGTTGAACGGTCTCTTTTCGGTAAAATCCGGCTCCGTTGTTCCGTTACAGACTTCAAAGAAACCGGTATTGCCGAATCTTCAATATGCAGAGCCCTTGTCATCTGACAATTTGGCGGCGTTGACGTCGCTCATCGTCACCGTGCGGGCGAATACCTTAAATATGCGCCGCTGCGGCGACGCGAAATGCGCCATTACCGGGAAAATCAGAAAAGGCGACTGGCCTGTCGTGAAGATGGATGAAAGCGCGGATTGGCTTCTTATCGCAGCGCCGGATCGAGCGGGATGGGTTGCTCGCAGGTTTGTTCAGATCGGCGATCAATAGCCGACCCGGTTTGCGCTACTGGTATACGTATTTGCCTAACAAACCCGTCCAGGCCTCAATCCAGCAACAATCATGATCTGCGTCGCGAACGCCAATGACGCGAATTTTTGACCGATCCTGTATTCCCGACATGTAGGCCTGCGTCACATAGGGCGGGACAATGTCGTCTTCTTCACCATAGAAATGAACTTGCGGGATATGAGCGGTCTGGTCTGCATAATCCGCAGCGTTCAAGGAACCGTATAATGGCGTCAGGTTTTCCCGCTGCGTCCAAGTTTTGTGGTCGAGATTCGCGGAAATTGTGATGATAGCGCTAACGTCCTGGCGTCGCGAGGCGATCAAGACGGCCAACGCGCCGCCACCGGAATATCCGAATATTCGGATTTTTTTCAGACCACTTTGTCGTTTGGCCTGGTCGATAGCCTGTGACAGTGACTTAACAATTTCCTCAGCATACCGATAGGCGCCCCAGTAGGCCGGGGCGCAGCCGGAGAGTTCTTTTGGGGAAAGGTACTGGCAGGGGCGGGCGAGGTAAATTGTGTCCGGGTTTGGATCCAATATGGCGAGGTTCAACGTGTTGGGCGAACTTGGAGTTGGGTCACTGGTTTGGCGTCCGGCGTTATAAGCGGCGCCATCGCCCTCCAGATATACATTTAGTGTTGTGGAGGTGGGGCGGGATTTAACGGTGCGACCAAATTGCGTTGACTGATAGGCGACGATTTTAAACCGTGATGTGCGATAAGCCGTAACGCGCCAGTCATGCGCCCTGGCGAGTGCCTCTGCGCGACCATCCCGGGATTGCAGGATCGAGAGTGTATTACACCCTGCCAGAGTGAGAAGCAGGCAAAGAAAAAGGGCCGGTGCGCGAACACCGGCCCAATTTGGGGAAGTCATTTTACGTTAGTGCTGGATTAGAAGGCGACTCTGATCCGGCCACTGATCGTGTACAAGTCAAGATTGTCGCGATCCTGGTGAGAACTGAGCGCAAACCCACCGGATACCGCGTCGGAGAGTGTGAAGTCTAACCCACCGGTGACAACTACGCCGGATGTGTCATTCTCAACAAGCGTGCCGTTGATGATGGAGTCGCTCGGGGCCCAGAATTCATTTTCCAGACGGACGCCGATATACGGTTGCACCTTACCAAAGTTGTAACCAACTCGGGCGGATACGCGACCTTGACCGATGGAGATGTTGGTTTCGCCAACAGCCGTACCATTTGATTCGGTAAAGGCGTCATGCTCTTCCTTGATGTACAGGAAGCCGACGCTTGCGCCGATGAGCCACTTATTAACCGCGTTATTGTAGTTCAGGTTTGCGCCAGCCGTGAAACGATCACCTTCATAAGACCCAGTGACGATTGCGCCGCCGCTTGTGCGAGTCGTCTCAATGTCCAGTTCCGTGTAACCGAGGCTAACATCCGCAGAAATCTTGTCGTTCAAGATGAACGCCGCATAGGGCATAAGGCCAATGCCGTCGATGTCGAAAGTGCCGATGTTGAATGTCGTGTCCAGCTCCGTCTGTTCGAAGCTGAGCGCCACGCCTGCAATGATCCGATTTGTGAAGCGATAATCGATGCCGCCGACAACGTTGACGATATCGCCGTCAAACGAGGTGTTCACATTATCGTTTTCGATATCTGAATAGCTTCCCAGGATCCAGACGCCGGTCTTTTTGTCTCTGGCGCCAGCGGAACGACCGCGGTTGCCACCTTCAAAATACCGTGTAACCGGGCCTTGTGACGTCGTGGTCGGTGTCACGCCAATACCGCCTGCGGCGACACTCGCAACCGCACCGCCAACGCCCGCTGCAACCGTAGAGGCGACTACTGTGGAGACAGTTTGAGTAACTTCAGCAGCGATAACCTCGCCAGCTGGCGCATCATAAACCTGCGCTGTCGCTGTGGCGAAGGGAGCGGCAATGACCGCGCCCATAAACCCTATGCCCCGAAGGAAATTAATATTCATTATTCTGACTTCCCCATTAACTCGTTAGAAGTGTTGAAACGTAACAGTTTTACTTTGAACACTCGAATTTCTAAATGTGGTTTAGCAACCATGAATTGTTATAGCAAGCGGCGAGACCACGTAATATTACGATATTACCGTACTCATTGCGTTTGTTTTTATCAGTTGATTGAGATCAAGAGAAGAAGAATATGCACTATGATGTTGGATTTATGCAGGTTTTTTAAAATCAGTGACAATTTTGCAACGCGTTGCTGCTTAAGCGCGTGGAGGATAAATTCACTTTAGTTACCGCTGTTTAGCAAGCCTTTGATTGGGGCGGGGATGGGGGTCCATATTTCGATTCCTGCTTTAATAGCGCGCCGCAGGGCCGCTATGCCTCGTTTTTTATTTTTTACGTCTCCCTTTATCACAGCGGAAATGCCGAGAAACCAAAGGCCTACAGGGTCTTCTGCATTGTTTTGCAGTAAAATTTTGACGATTGAATCGAGCTCAATAAAGTCCTTTTTCTTTAGTAAATGCGCCATATACGGCAAGAGAGTATCCGTCCTGGTTGGCGCAAGCTCGACGTATTCGTTGGCGATATTCGCCCAGTGTTCACCATTGAAGGGGGATTGGCTTCGAAATGGCGCGAATTGGTTCTGGAAGGCAAAACTCGCCTGTGAGGTTAGCGCAGTCCTTATCAAGGTCGTAGATTTATCGGTTAATCCTCTGACCTCGCTTAAACAATAGAAATAAATAAGGTTTTTTAAGGCGTCCGATTCGGCACGCTTTTTAAGCGGCGCAAGACGGAACTTGCGTGCGAATCGTGCAACTTGATGTGAAATAACAACATTGTCCCGCCACGAATCGTCCGGGAAATCGCGACATCCGGCTTTGAACCTAGGTTTTACAGGTTTCTGGGTGATTATATTGGTCTCGACAAAATTCGCCCGGACGAGGAATTCGCCAAGTTTGGCGCTCGTAAATAGTTGGGCGCTGGTGGTTATCGCAAGTAAGCACAAGACTAGGGCGGGAAACCATTGTTGAGTTGGAATACGGATCGGGGCGTTACAACATGCCGCGAAGGCGATTGCAGTGATCGGGAGCGTCACCGAAAGCTGGAACCAGAAGGAACTTAAGGCGGCATACCCCAGCGCGAAGGCCCCCGCCAATGCGAGCGTTCCCGGCGGTGAAAAACAGATAAGGGCTATAAGCAGCGCAATTATGCCAGTGGCTGCGGGTGCGCCAGCGCTCAGAAGCGCTTCAAAAAAACCATTGTGGCTATGGAAAACATCGCGCTGGGGCGCATCCCAGCTACCATCCCAGAGTTTTACATTCGCATGAGAAATATAGGTGCTGAAATCACGCTGCGTGTGCCCCCATCCGCGGCCGGTTATCCAAATGGTGGGAGACTCCTTTAGAGGAGTCGCCAACACGTTCATTATTCGATCCCGCGACTGCAACGATTTTACCGAACCCTCAGCGCCGAAAATCGAGATCGTCGCCGGAACTGCAACTATAACGATCATAAGGGTGAGGGCGTAAAGCGCTCGAACAAACTTCAACCGCTGAGGTGAGCGAAGCATTGCGGCGCCAAATAAATATGCGGGAATGCAAATTGCCGGAAAAATCGCCATCGCCGTCTGATTACTGGAGACCAGGATACTGGGAATTGCGATCAGGACGCCGAGCGCGATGTATCTCAGTGGAATTTTTGATTGCGGTGAGGCGGCGAATACGGGAGTGGCGACTGCGGCGGCTAATCCCAGAAAGGCCAGGTAATCATTGAACCAGATAGGGCGCGTTTCGGGAAAGTATGATAATGTTGGGAGCAGCAATGCGAGGCCAATCAATGCCGTCAAAATCACTTTACGGCTGTCGGAGCTTCTTAAGCAAAACCTCGTCGCTGCAATGAAAACCGACATATCCAGCCAGGACACAGCGCCTTCGGCGGTTTGCGGCGCGCCGATTATGGACAGCAGTGGAAAGGCCGCGAACGGCGCCATGGCGAGGCTCCAGAACCCGATACCCGCGCAAATCAGGACCGGCGGCGACCAGACAGCGTCCAGAACCGGATTGGCCGCGCCGTGAGCGTTTACTTCCTCTCGTCCGCCAAGGCGATACGCGATAAATAAGATCGCGCTGCAAATTGCGGCGGAAAGGTGTAAAAATATGATCGGGAATTCCACCTCCGGCCACGGTCCTACTCGCCAGGGAAGATAGGTGGTAAAAGGGGCGCCCAACGCCAGCGCGAGCGCCAAGGTGAGCCCAAGGGAGATCATCTTGGGCGGATGCTGTGGCGCTGCTTCATAATTTTCATCTTGAACGAGAGGACTGGCGGTCATATTGGATACAACAATGACATTAAGTTGAAATTCTGAATCGACCCGGACAGATTAATATTTTGATCGGTTGTGGTTGATTTGACT
>JAESSL010000178.1 GCA_016764135.1 Alphaproteobacteria bacterium | reverse complement strand
GCTGTGCGAGATTGGCGGCACGGTCGGCGATATCGAAGGGTTGCCTTTTCTGGAGGCGATTCGCCAACTGGCCAATGATCTGGGCCGGGAACGCACGCTCTTTGTTCACCTGACTCTCGTTCCCTACATTCCTTCTGCGGGCGAGTTGAAAACCAAACCGACCCAGCATTCCGCCAAGGAATTGCTGAGTGTCGGCATCCAGGCGGATATTCTGCTGTGTCGTTGCGATCGTGAAATCCCGCCTGAAGCCCGGCGCAAAATTGCGCTTTTCTGCAATATCAGCGTCGACAGGGTCATTCCGGCGCTCGATGTCGAATCAATTTATGACGTGCCTGTCAGTTATCACGAGCAAGGCTTTGACGTCGAAGTGCTGAAATGTTTCAATCTGTGGGACGATGCCAAGCCGGATACAATTGATCTGAGCCGATGGAAAACTGTAGTCGGTCGCGTCAAGGCCCCGGAGGGCGAAGTTAATATCGCCGTGGTGGGAAAATACACCAACCTTCTGGACGCTTATAAATCACTGAACGAAGCGCTGACCCATGGCGGGATCGCGAACAATGTTCGGGTGAAGTTGAAGTGGATCGAATCCGAAATATTCGAACGCGAAGACGCGGCTTATTATCTTGAGCCCTGCGATGGCATTCTGGTGCCGGGTGGATTTGGCGAGCGCGGCGCGGAGGGTAAGGTTGCTGCAGTGACCTTCGCTCGCGAGCATAACGTGCCCTATTTCGGTATTTGTTTCGGGATGCAGATGGCGGTGATTGAAGCGGCGCGCAATCTGGCGGGCATCAAGAACGCCGGTTCAACGGAATTTGGCCCTTGTGACGAGGCCGTTGTCGGGTTGTTGACCGAATGGACGCGCGGCAACATCGTGGAAACCCGGTCCAGCAAGGATGGCCTGGGCGGCACCATGCGGCTTGGTTCGTATCCCTGCGTCCTCACCCCCGGTTCAAAGGTCGCGTCGATCTATGGCGATCAGAGCGAAATCGGGGAACGTCACCGGCATCGCTATGAGGTGAATATCAACTACAAAAAACGCCTGGAAGAGCACGGTCTGTTATTTTCGGGGATGTCGCCGGCGGGTGATCTGCCGGAGATTGTCGAAATTCCGGACCACCCCTGGTTTATCGGCGTGCAATTTCACCCGGAATTAAAATCGAAGCCATTCGAACCGCACCCGCTGTTCAGCAGCTTTATCAAGGCCGCCATGGAACAGTCCCGGTTAGTCTAGGCGTAATTATAGGGAATCGTTGATTTATGGCGGCTTCGCAACAGAATTCGACGACAAATCATGTTTCACCGCGCCATATTACAGTAGGTGACCTATCCATTGGCAATGATTTGCCTCTGACGATCATCGCGGGTCCCTGTGCGATGGAAAGTCGGGATCATGCGCTGGAAATGAGCTTGGCGCTCAAGGAGATCGCCGACGACGTCGGGTTCGGGCTGATCTATAAATCCTCCTTCGACAAGGCGAACCGCACCTCCATCAACAGTCCGCGCGGTATTGGCATAGATCAGGCGCTGGAGGTCTTCAGCGAGGTCAAGGCGAAGACCGGCTGCCCGGTCATTACGGATGTGCATGAACCGGATCAATGCGCAATCGTAGGCGAAATTGTCGATGTTCTCCAAATCCCGGCCTATCTGTGCCGCCAGACCGACTTACTGGTGGCGGCGGCGAAAACCGGCTGCGCGCTGAACATCAAGAAGGGCCAGTTTCTCGCGCCCTGGGATATGGCGAATGTCGCGCAAAAATGCGCGCAGGCGGGTAATGAAAACCTCATGTTGTGCGAACGCGGCGCAACCTTTGGATACAACACGCTGGTCAGCGATATGCGCGCGCTGCCCCAGATGGCGGAGACCGGGTATCCGGTGGTGTTTGACGCAACCCATTCGGTGCAACAACCGGGCGGGCAGGGCGCCACATCGGGCGGTCAGCGGGAATTCGTTCCGGTTCTGGCCCGCGCCGCCGTCGCCGTTGGCGTCGCCGCGGTCTTCATGGAAACCCATGAGAACCCGGAAAGCGCGCCGTCGGACGGGCCCAATATGGTGCCCTTGTCTGAATTCAAGGCGCTCTGTGAGATGCTGATGGCGTTTGATGCGCTGTCCAAGGCGCAAATCACCGCGCAAAACTGAGTTTTCTTCCCAATTCTGCGGCGCATGCTGCGCTTTCGTAAAGGAATCGACGACCCATGACCGCTATTTTCGATATTACCGCCCGTGAAATACTCGACAGTCGCGGCAATCCAACGGTTGAAGTCGACGTCGCTCTCGAAAATGGCGCCTTCGGGCGCGCCGGCGTTCCGTCCGGCGCCTCGACTGGGAGTTATGAGGCGCACGAGTTGCGTGACGGCGGCGCCCGGTATGGCGGCAAAGGCGTTTTGCAGGCAGTCGACGGGGTTAATGGTGAAATTTTCGACTTGCTCTCCGGTCTGGACGCCGACGATCAGGTCAAGATAGACGCCATGATGTGCGAACTGGACGGCACCGAAAACAAATCCAGATTGGGCGCCAACGCCATTTTGGGCGTGTCGCTGGCGGTCGCCAAAGCGGCGGCGGTGGATGCAGGATTGCCGCTGTATAAATATATTGGCGGCGCCTTCGCCCATTTACTGCCAACGCCAATGATGAACATCATCAATGGCGGCGCCCATGCCGATAACCCGGTCGATATTCAGGAATTCATGATTATACCGGTGTCGGCTACGAGTGTCGCTGAAGCGGTTCGAGTCGGCGCCGAGGTGTTTCAGGCCTTGAAGAAAGCGCTCCAAGATGCTGGCCACAATACAAATGTTGGCGACGAAGGTGGATTCGCGCCCAATGTGGGGTCAACCGACGAGGCGCTTGGCTTTGTGATGAAAGCCATCGAGGCTACCGGTCGTCGGCCCGGCGAGGACGTCGCGTTGGCGCTCGATTGCGCCGCTACAGAGTTCTACAAGGACGGCTCTTATATTCTGGCGGGTGAGGGCAAGACGCTCGACGCTGATGGCATGGTGGCCTATCTGGCCGATTTTGTATCCCGCTATCCGATTGTGTCGATTGAAGACGGCATGAGCGAAGATGATTGGGAAGGCTGGGCGGCGCTGACGCAGGAAATTGGCGATAAAACGCAATTGGTGGGCGATGATTTGTTCGTCACCAATCCAACACGGCTGTCGCGCGGGATTGCGGAGGGCATCGGCAATTCCATTCTGATCAAGGTGAACCAGATCGGCACGTTGTCGGAAACGTTGGAAACTATTGAAATGGCGCATCGCGCAGGGTTTACGTCGGTCATTTCCCACCGATCCGGAGAGACAGAGGATTCCACTATTGCGGATCTCGCGGTGGCGACGAATGCGGGACAGATCAAGACCGGCTCGCTGTCGCGGTCGGATCGCATGGCGAAATACAATCAATTGATCCGTATTGAGGAACAACTGGGCGCCTCGGCGAAATATGCTGGCGGCGCGTTTTTGCGCGGTTGATGAATACTGGGTTTTGAGGGAGTTCGAGAATGTATATTAACGGCGAATGGCGGGACGCCGCCAACGGCGGGCGTTTTGATGTTTTGAACCCCGCGAATGGCGATGTGGTCGGCAATGTGCCCGATGGCGGTGCGGTCGATGTCGCGGACGCCATCGCGGCGGCCTCAGACGCTTTTGCGGGCTGGGCCGGAATGACCGCCTATGAACGCTCTGCGATCTTGGCGCGTGCGCATGTGTTGATGCTGGAACGCAAGGAGGATTTGGCGCGGACAATGACCCTGGAGCAGGGCAAGCCGCTTCGCGCCGCTCGTAATGAAGTCCAGTACGGCGCCGATTTTCTGCAGTGGTATTCCGAAGAAGCAAAACGGGTCTATGGTGAAACCATTCCCGCACCGCGTAGCGACCAGCGTTTTATTGTCGCGCACCAACCGGTTGGCGTGGTTGGCGCCATTACGCCGTGGAACTACCCGGTATCGATGATTACTCGCAAGATTGCGCCGGCCATCGCCGCAGGCTGCACTATTGTGCTGAAACCAGCGGAGGCGACGCCGCTTTGCGCCGTGGCGTTATTTGAAATCCTCCATGAAGCAGGCGTCCCGCCAGGGGTTGTCAATCTGGTCACGGCGAATGACCCAACGCCTATCGGCGAGGCGTTCACGACCAATCCGCTGGTTCGGAAGGTAACCTTCACGGGGTCGACCGCCGTCGGCAAAATGCTGGCGCGGGAAGCGGCGGGGCAGTTA
This sequence comes from Alphaproteobacteria bacterium, assembly GCA_016764135.1. Lineage (GTDB taxonomy): Bacteria > Pseudomonadota > Alphaproteobacteria > UBA8366 > JABJJH01. The sequence continues at coordinate 80 of JAESSL010000178.1, read as the reverse complement.
AAGCGGGTTTCCATGGAACTCGGCGGACACGCGCCATTCCTCGTCTTTCCGGATGCGGATCCGGTGCATGCCGCGAAAGG
>JAESSL010000177.1 GCA_016764135.1 Alphaproteobacteria bacterium | reverse complement strand
TGTACAAATAGGGAAACCGAACATCGTAGCACACCGTCATGCCAAGGCGCCCCCAAGGCGTATCCGCCATTACGGCGCGCTCGCCCGGACGGTAGTTTTTTGATTCCCGGTATTGTTCGCCGCCTTCAAGGTCGACACCAAACATATGCATCTTGTCATAGGATGCGACGACGGCGCCCGACGGGTCGATCAGAAAACTTCGATTGGCCATACGCTGTTCATCGGCCAGCTTGATCACCAGCGACCCAGCCAAGAGCCATATATCGAGTTCGTTCGCCAGCGCCTGATAGGCTTTCAGCGCGGGTTCTTTTTCTTCGGTAAAAGCCGCTTTGGCGCCCATGCCGGGCCGTTTGTCGCATAAATTCACAACTTCGGGCATGGTGATAAATTCGGCGCCATCCCCATGCGCCTGACGCACCAACGCAGTCGAGAGTTCGATATTACGCGCGATATCCGTCGTCGACGTCATCTGTATACAGGCGGCGCGCACTTTCATGACGAAACTCCCCGATCAGGCATGACGACGCTCCCGGTCAGGTCGCCGCGGACAACAAAGCGTCAAGTTCGCCCTTGGCCTCGACGGCGAACAAATCATCGCATCCGCCGATATGACGATCATTAATAAAAATTTGCGGAACAGTTCGCCCGCCATTGGACCGTTGAAGCATCTCCGCCTTCCGGGACGGATTCATCATCACGTCGATTTCTTCGAACGCCACGCCCTTTTTATTCAACAAGTCTTTTGCGCGAAAACAGAACCCGCAAAACGGGCTGGAGTAAATTTCAATTTTAGCCATGGAGGGAACCCTCAGAAAATCACACATTGTCACTTTCTATACATGTATTTCCCAATTCATGGATGTACAACCCGAAACACGAAAATGTTAGATCAGCCGCGCGGACGAACCACACGCGCCAACGTCAACACATCGACCGCAGTGGCGCCGCCACGACGCAGCACCCGCGCGCATTCATCCACGGTAGCGCCGGTTGTCAGGACATCGTCGATCAAAAGCACGCGTTTCCCATCGAGCATCGCTTTGCGCTTTCGCCGAATTTCAAAGGCGCCCTGAACATTGCGACGTCGCGCATCGGCGGACAATTGCCCCTGCAGGCGTGTGTGGCGTCGCCGAACCAGCAAATCCACCGCAAGCGTCGCCCTGGCGCGCCGCGCCAATCTCGCCGCCAGCAGAGCGGATTGATTGTACCGACGCATAAACAATCGCCGGCGGTGAAGCGGAACGGGAACGATCAGGGCGGCCTCCGCCAGCAATTCTTCGCCGGCTCGCCCCATCATGGCGGCGAAAGTCGGCGCTCCATAGGTTTTATCAGCGGTCTTGAACCCAACCACCAAAGAACGGCTCGCATCGTCATAGGCGAAGACGGCGCGGGCGCGATCATAAGTCGGCGGCGACCGCACACACGCCAAGCACAAAGTTTCCCCCGGCGCGGCGTATTCAAAGGGGTAGGCGCAACGCTCACAGGCCGGGCGCCCTAAAAACTGAAGCGCCCCCCAACACGCGCCGCAAAGGCCGGAATCCTCGACAATGGCGCCGCACCCAATGCACCGGGGCGGCAACACCTTATCCAGCAGCAACCGTACGATGCGCGCCAAATCAGTCGCTACACAGGGTCAAAATGCGGGAAGGTCAACGTACCGTCGCGCTTGATCTGCTCCACCAATGCAATTTCCCAGGTCAGATATTGCTGCATCGCCTCTTCCGGCGATCCCTCGCGGTCATAGGGTTTATAAAAAATATCCTCGCGTGCGGAAGCGAGGTTTTCCCACCCGGTCGCCGTAGCCTCGCCAGCGGACGTCCAGGCTTCATCGCCGCCTTCAAGCACAAAGACAGCGGCGTCCGTCAGGGATTTCAATTCAGCGGCGGCGAATTTGGCCAACACACCGTCGGCGCTCGTCACCACATAGCGGGACGCCGACGGCGTCTCGGCCAGATCATCCTTCAAACGAGCGCGAATAATCCACCAGGCGCCGGGAATATGCCCGTCGCGAAAAGACAGGCTCTCGCCCACATCCAGAACAACCACATCGTCGCCCCATGCTTTCAATTCGGCGGGCGAAACACTGTTTACCGAAATCGACGCCAGTTCTTTTGGCGAAGCCGGCCGCGACGATTGCGCCTTTGGCAAAGTCGTGATGTCGCCATCCAGAATGAAAACCTCGGGCCACCCCATTTGCACCAGCCAGCTTGCGGTCATAGTGGCGCGGACGCCGGTGTCGTCGCCCAGCACGATCCGCGCGTTATAAGTGCCCACATAAACATCGGTCGCCTGCACCAGCTGCCCACCGGGCGCAGATTGAAACCCCTCGGCGGTCCCGGCGGCGAACTCCTCCGGAGACCGAACGTCCAACGTATACAACGAGCGGTCTCCGCTTTCCTCACGCCAGCGCGCCAAATCCTCCGCGCTTATTTTTCGAACGCCGTATTTTTCAGCGACATTTTTTGCGGCGTCGCGAGACCAGTCCAAGGCCGCATCGGAGACTACGTCATATTTTCGCGTGGCCCCGTTTTCCAACTCAAACCCGGCCAGATGCCAACCCATTGTTCCGTTGGTCAGCGCCATGACCTTGTTTGGCGTTCCGGCGTTGATCAGCGATTGCGCGCCGATAATTGACCGGGTGCGTCCCGCGCAGTTTACAACGACCAGCGTATCTGGGTCCGGCGCAAGATCACGCACATGATAGGCGAGTTCAGCGCCCGGAGAATCGATCCCCGTCGGAATATTCATCCGGTGATATTCGTCCTTCGGGCGACTGTCGAGAATGACCATATTCTCGCCCGCATCCAGTTTCGCCTTAAGTTCCTGAGCGGAAATATTCGGCGTCCCGCAATGATGCTCAACATGTTCGCCAAAGACCTTGGAGGGCACATTCACGCCGCTGAACAGCTCGAAACCTGCGGCGCCCCAGCCATCAACGCCGCCCTGCAAGATGGAAATGTCGCTATAGCCCGCGGCGGCCAAAATATCAGCCGCGCGCGCCGCAAGACCATCATTGGCGTCCATCAAGATCACCCGGACCGAAGGACGCGGCGCAAATTTAGGGTACAAAAATTCGAATCGACTCAACGGAACGCTGATCGAGCGCAACAAATGGCTCTGACCAAAAACACCTTCTTCCCGCACGTCGAAAACCGCGATTTCATCACCATCCAGTATCGCATCCCGCAACGCGACCGCATCAATTTTCTGCGCCATACCGGCACCCCCTGTTCATTCTCGAATCAAAGACCAACTCTAGGACAGGCCCCCCGGCGCGACAAGGGAACTGGCGCCCCTGAACTGACCCGCAGCGATTGGCGAACCGGACAAGCTGATTGCCACTCGACCTCGCCATCGCCATATTGCCGGGCATGACCGACAGTCCAGTAATTTTTGACCGAGCCTTTTTGCGCCGCCGTCTTCCTCGCGGAAACGCCGATAGCGGCAACCCTGATTTCCTGTTTCAGGAAGTCGCGGAGCGGCTGAGGGACCGCCTGGCCGACATCAGCAGAACCTTTCCAGATGCGCTGGACCTTGGGGGGCGCACAGGCGTCGCACCAGAAACATTTGGCGTCGAGCGACTAATTGTCTCCGCTCAACCACAAGGCGGGACGGACAACGTCAGGTCTCCCAACGCTGTCGCCGGTCTGATCGCCGCTCTGGTCGCCGACGAGGAGCTGCTGCCCTTCGGCGACAACACTTTTGATCTAATCGCCAGCAACCTTTCGCTCCATTGGGTGAACGACCTGCCCGGCGCCCTGATACAAATTCGCCATGCCTTGCGGCCCGACGGCCTGTTTCTCGCCACAATATTTGGGGGCGACACATTAAACGAACTCAGGGATTGTCTGTTAAGCGCCGAGAGCGAATTGCTGGGCGGCGCCAGCCCCCGCATTTCTCCCATGGTCGCGCTGGGCGACGCCGCAGGGCTATTGCAACGCGCGGGATTCAGCCTGCCGGTCGCGGATCTGGACAGGATCAACGTCACCTATAAAGACGCCTTCCGCTTAATGGCGGATTTACGCGGCATGGGAGAAACCAACGCCGTACACGGCCGCATGAAACATTTCACGCCCCGCTCGGTGATGATGCGCGCCGCCGCGTTGTATCAAGAGCGTTACGCCGACAATGACGGGCGCATTAACGCAACGTTCGATGTTATTTTCCTGCATGGATGGGCGCCGCACGAATCGCAGCAACAACCCCTACGCCCCGGAAGCGCCGTCGCACGGCTGGCGGACGCCCTGGAAGCCGAAGAAACCTCCTTGGGAGATTCCGCAACGCCATCGCCAAAAACTAAATAAAAACCTGCTGAAAACCGCTTACAGAAAATCCTGCAGCATCGCCACCAGAGGTAAATCGGCGGGCGGCATGTCGAATTTTCCCATGTCGTAGGGACGCACCCATTTCAGCACCTGACCTTCGACAGGGCGCGGCGTGCCCTTCCAGATGCGACACAAATAGAGCGGCATCATCAGATGAAAGTCTTCATAGGCGTGACTGGCGAACGTCAACGGCGCCAGACAGCTCCGCCGCGTGTCGATATCCAGTTCTTCACGCAACTCCCGCACAAGAGCGGCTTCCGGCGTTTCTCCAGCGTCCACTTTTCCGCCCGGAAATTCCCACAGGCCCGCCATTTTTTTGCCCGGCGGCCGCTGCGCCAACAGAATGCGGCCATCGACGTCAATCAATGCAACGGCGACCACAAAAATGATCGGCTTGTCGCCAGGCGCGCGTTCTGACTCATCCCAGCATCCCGTAACCGGCGCGCTCATTGTCGGCTCAAGACCGGTAGTCGGCGTTGATCGAAATGTAACCGTGAGTCAGATCACAGGTCCAAACCCGTGCCTTGCCGCGGCCCAGCCCAATATCAACGCCAATATGGATGTCCTGCCCTTTCATATGCATCGCAACGGGGGCTTCTTCGTAGCCCTCCCGAAGCTGGCCTTTTTCGGTAATGATCACACCACCCATGGAAATTGACAGCAGGTCCCGGTCTGCAGGTTCGCCGGCCTTGCCGACCGCCATAACAATTCGTCCCCAATTTGCGTCTTCGCCCGCAACGGCGGTTTTCACCAGAGGTGAGTTTGCGACAGACAATCCGATTTTACGCGCCGACTGCGCTGATTTGGCACCGGTCACGTCTATTGTGATAAATTTTTGCGCGCCCTCGCCATCGCGTACGATCTGCGTCGCCAGGTCGGTCATCAAATCCTCCAACGCCGCTCTAAAAGCGCGAATATGAGAATCCGTCGCCGATTGCACCACCTCATGTTTAGCGCCCTTCCCGGTGGCGAACATCAGGACTGTGTCGCTCGTGGAGGTGTCGCTATCCACAGTGATGCAATTGAAGGATTTATCCGCCGCGCTTTTCAGCACGCTCTGCAGTACCGACGCCGGAATTTTGGCGTCCGTAAAGACGAAGCCCAGCATCGTCGCCAAGTCCGGCGCGATCATGCCCGATCCCTTGGTGAACCCCGCCAACGTCACCTCGACGCCGCCAATCTCCACAATGCGCGACGCCGCCTTGGGGAAAGTATCCGTCGTCATGATGCCTTCAGCCGCGCCTTGCCAGTCGTTCGGATTCAATCCCTTGATCATACCCGGCAGCTTGCTGGCGATATAATCCGCAGGCGTAGGTTCGCCGATCACGCCCGTCGAGGCGATGTAGACTTCTTTTTCGGGGCAACTGAATAATTTCGCCGCCGCTCGCACCGTCTCCTGCACAACCTTGTCGCCGGCGTTACCGGTAAACGCGTTGGCGTTGCCGGAGTTCACCACCAGCGCCCGAGCGCGGCCTTCGCCAATCACCGACCGGCACCAGTCCACCGGTGCGGACGGACATTTTGACTGCGTAAAGACACCCGCCGCTGTGGTCCCTGGCGCCATTCGCGCCACCATCAGATCCTTCACGCCCTTGGCGGGCTTCAGGCCGACATGCAGACCGGCGATTTCAACGCCCGCC
>JAESSL010000176.1 GCA_016764135.1 Alphaproteobacteria bacterium | reverse complement strand
GCGGGCGCACATGCAGCGCCAGGGCGGGACTACGTTCTGATTGCGCGTCGCGACACCAACGACAGGGCGTATGACGGCCTGGAACGGGATTTTGAATCTGCGTTGAAGCGGCTCGGCGCGTGGCGGGCCAATTAGGGATGGGAATCGCGATGGCGCGAATTTTCCAATACGCCATACTTGTGTACCAGGTTTGCATATCGCCGCTGTTTCCGGCGCCGTGTCGCTATTGGCCGACCTGTTCGGTTTATGCGGCGCACGCTGTGCGGGACCGTGGGGCGCTTGCGGGCGTCCTGTTGGCGTTACGTCGGATCGCCCGGTGTCATCCCTGGGGCGGATGGGGGTATGATCCCGTGCCCGCGCCTCAAAAAACTCACAAACATAGCGGGGCTTGCACGCATGACGTCGAGCCCCGACATCCTGAATCCGGACAACTAGAACACGGCGTCGCCGCCAGCTTGGAACATAGGTCATGATCGAACAAAAAAACGTAATTCTCGCGGTTGCGATTTCGATCGTCATTCTGCTCGGCTGGCAATATTTCTATGAAACGCCGCGTCTTGAAGAACAGCAGGCGCGGATTGCGCTGGAGCAACAAGCGGAAGCGGAGCGGAACGCCAAACTTGGCGTCGTGCTGCCTGGCTCGCCCACCAGCGCGTCTCTTGGCGCGACAGCGCCTGCAACGGGCGCGCCTGCTGCAGGAATGCCTGCAGTCGGGGCCAGCGGGTCGTCCGGACCGCGCCTGGGCGTTGATATGTCGGTTGGAAATCAAAAAATCATCGACGGTCTGACCAAACCATCCTCCTCTGAATCACGGGAAGCGGCGTTGAAGGCGACGCCGCGCATTCCGCTGCGATCCGAGCGCCTTTCGGGGTCGATTTCGCTGGTTGGCGGCCGCATCGATGACCTCGTGCTGACCGGCTATCACGAAGAACTGGACAAGAGCAGCCCGGAAATCGTGCTGTTGCGTCCGACCAAGTCCGAAAAACCCTATTACGCGGAATTCGGCTGGATTGGCGAGGGCGTCAAGACGCCGACCGCCGAGACCCTCTGGACCGCGCGTGGGACGCGCCTGACGCCCAAAACGCCACTCCTGCTGACCTGGGAAAACGGCGACGGCGTCACCTTTGAGCGCCGCTACGGTCTCGATGACAATTACATGGTGACGTTGACGCAGCGGGTGAAGAACAGCAGCGGCAGGGATTTGTCGCTGGCGCCGTATGGTCTGCTGTCCCGCACCGGCACGCCCGACCTTCTGGGATTTTACATCCTGCATGAGGGCATGCTGGGCGTTTTCGACGAAACTTTGACGGAACTCGACTATTCCGATTTGCGCGACGATGGCACCCAGCGCCAAAGTACGACGGGCGGTTGGCTTGGCATTACCGATAAATACTGGTTAGCGGCGCTGATCCCCGATCAGAAAGTTAAAGTCGAAACCAGTTTCTCCTCTGGCCGCCGCGGCAATTACGATCTGTATCAGGCGGATTATCTGGCGCCGGCGCAGACGGTGAAGTCCGGCGGCGTCATCGAGACGACCAACAGCGTGTTCGCGGGGGCCAAGGTCCTCAGAATTCTGGAAATGTATGAGACCGAGCACGGCGTCACGCGGTTTGATCTCGCGGTCGATTTCGGCTGGTTCTACTTCCTGACCAAACCAATTTTCCACGTGATTATCTGGCTGAACGATCGTTTGGGCAATTTTGGCCTCGCCATTCTCGCGCTCACGGTCATGATCAAGTTGGCGTTTTTCCCGCTGGCCAACAAATCCTACGTGTCGATGAGCCGCATGAAGAAGCTGCAGCCCAAACTGGTCGAGCTGCGGGAGCATCACGGCGATGACCGACAGGGCATGAACCAGGCGATGATGGCGCTGTACAAGACCGAGAAGGTCAATCCGGCGGCGGGCTGTTTGCCCATGCTGGTGCAGATCCCGGTGTTTTTCGCCCTGTACAAGACGCTGTTCGTCTCCATCGAAATGCGTCACGCGCCGTACTATGGCTGGATCCACGATCTGTCCGCACCCGATCCGTTGGGGATCCTGACCGGATTCGGCATGTTTCCCTGGGAAGTGCCCGCGACCTACGCATTCCTCAATCTCGGCATCTGGCCTTTGATCATGGGATTCAGCATGTTTTTGCAACAACGGTTGAACCCGGCGCCCGCCGATCCGATGCAGGCTAAAATCTTCATGTTCATGCCGATCATGTTCACCTTCCTGCTGGCGAAATTCCCGGCTGGACTGGTGATCTACTGGGCGTGGAACAACGTGTTGTCGATGACGCAGCAGTGGATCATCATGCGCCGTATGGGCGTGGCGGTTAGCGGCGGATCGACAAAACCCGCTCCGACCCCCACGGCGCCGCCTCGCGGCAAAAGCGGCAAAGGTGGGTCCAGTAAAGGCGGCTCTGGTAAAAAACGTTCCGGTAAAAACGATTCCGGCAAAAGTGATTCTGGTAAAAGCGATTCTAGTAAAAGCGATTCTAGTAAAAGCGACTCCGCCAAAAACGATTCAGGAGAGAACGATAATGGCGAGAGCGATTCACAGGAGAAAAAAAGCTGAGCGAGATTCTATCGCCTGAGGACATCGAGGACGGTCGAAAATTTTTCGCCCAACCCTGCACCTTCATCAAGGGCGTGGTGAACATGGAGGGACTGCCGCCGGACACGATACCGGAAATTGCGTTCGCCGGACGGTCCAATGTTGGCAAATCGAGCCTCGTCAATGCGTTGACCGGGCGCAAAACACTGGCCCGCACCAGTAATACGCCGGGCCGCACGCAGGAGCTCAATTTTTTTGATCTTGGCGAACGGCTGACTATGGTCGATCTGCCGGGCTACGGTTTTGCGCGCGCGCCCCGCGAAACGGTCCAGCAATGGACGTCGCTGGTGTATGACTTTTTGCGCGGCCGCGTTGGCTTGCGGATGGTCTGTTTGCTGATTGATTCACGCCATGGCCTGAAAAAGGCCGATGACGAAATTCTGGTCCTGCTGGATAAGGCTGCGGTGGCGTATCAGGTCGTTTTGACCAAGACGGACAAGATCAAGGCGCCGGCGCTGGAAAAGGTCGCGCGCTCGGTCGAAGACGCTTTGCGCAAGCATCCCGCCGCTGCGACAAAGGTTATCGCAACGAGCGCAAACAAGGGCTTGGGGATTCCGGAACTGCGCGCCCGACTGCATATGCTGGCGGCGCCGAAGCCTTTAGGGTAAATTCGGGCGCTTGTATTTTGCCCGAATGTTGTTCTCGCCCCGGACGTTGTTTTCACCATAGAATTCCTGAAAAAGACGCTAAAATCATGAGCTCAAAGATCAAAGACCAGCGCAACGAATGGCTTGAAAAGGCCGGTATTCTGACCGAAGCGTTGCCGTTCATGCGCCGTTATGCGGGCAAGACGATCGTCATCAAATATGGCGGCCATGCCATGGGCGACGCCGAGCTGGCGAAAATTTTTGCGCGCGACGTGGTACTGTTGAAGCAAGTCGGCGTCAGTCCGGTTATTGTGCATGGCGGCGGCCCGCAAATCGGCGCGATGCTCGAACGCATGGCGATCAAAAGCGAATTCATCGACGGGTTGCGCGTCACTGATATGGCGACGGTGGAAATTGTTGAAATGGTCCTGTCCGGTCAGATCAACAAGCAATTCGTGGCCGCTATTGCAGAGGCCGGGGGCCACGCGATTGGCCTGTCCGGCAAGGATGG
>JAESSL010000175.1 GCA_016764135.1 Alphaproteobacteria bacterium | reverse complement strand
CTCATGCCCCCTGAGCACAAAACACCCACCGAGACCGCAGCGCCGACCCTGCCGGGTTCATTCGCGGAAATACAGTGCTGGGAACCGCGCCGCTCGTTGACGAAATTGATCTCTATCTCGCCCATGAGACGCAGCCGCTATGGCTGGCGACCGAAGCCGAACTGGACGCCTATGACTTGCCGGCGCCCTATTGGGCCTTCGCCTGGGCAGGCGGTCAGGCCCTAGCGCGGTATATCCTCGACCATCCCGAAACCGTACGCGGCAAGCGCGTGTTCGACTTTGCATCCGGCAGGGGGTTGGTCGCCATCGCCGCAGCTATGGCGGGCGCAGCGTCAGTCACCGCCAACGATATCGACCCTTTCGCGATCACCGCCATGGCTCTGAACGCGCGCGCCAACGGCGTTTCGATCACCACTGAGGCGCGGGACCTGATCGGCGATCCCCTCGACGACGTCGATCTCGTTCTGGCGGGCGATGTCTGTTACGAGCAACCCATGGCGGACCGCACCATCGCATGGCTGCACAAACTGGCGAAGGCTGGCAAGCCGGTGCTTCTGGGCGACCCCGGTCGCGCCTATTTACCCAAAGACGGCATGGAATGGGTCATTCGCTACGGAATCATGGAAACCAGCGCCGTGGAGGACACCGATGCGCGCAACGCCATCGTCTGGCGCCTCACACCGGGTTCCTGAGTTCAACGTCCCGCTAGCCCGCAATCACTTTGTACGGATACCCGAACGCGACAGCGTCCACCGACACCGCGTCAACACAGGCCTCGCGGTAATCGTGATCCTCGATCATCCGCATAATAAAATCATCCACGTCGCCCGCATGCGCCAACGGCGTGTCTGAAAACGCCGCATGTAAATCCGTCAGCATCGCCGTCGAATCCTTCGCCGTATATTGCCGGTCCCGCGCCGTGATGGTCGACAACGCCACCGGCGCGCCATCGCGCAGCAAATGACCGCGCCGTCCGATATAGGCGTGCAGCTCATTCATCACTGACCCGTCATCCAAAGTCACCACGACGTCTTCCAGCAAACCGAAATGGTAATGCGCGGAATCCAGCTCGGTGTGATTCATGATCGCCAGCTGTTCATCGTTCAGCCATGTCGCAAACAAGGAGACTTCCGTTCCCGGCGACGCCTGCAACATCGCGGGCACGGACCCGTAGCGCGCAATATGCGCGGCGTACACGACGTCGAAATCACGCACATGGCACCGCTGCACCGGGATGGGCGAATTACCCTCGCGACCAAACTTGCGGGTCAGCTGGTCGGGCGCCTGATTGGAGCCAACCGCCAGCACCGGCGTGCGTCCCGACCGCGCGTCGGGATCAAACGCCCCCACGACGCCGCTCTCCCAGGTATAGGAATCCGACGGCAGGGGATAAGGATAGCCCCGCGCGCGCGCCAGCGCCGTTTCACGATCCGCGCTCGTATTGTGCCAATCCGACATATCTCTCTCCAACAAACCCACATTCAAAATAGGCCGCCGCAATCTTTGGCCCGGCAATCTCCGACGCCGCTATAGTCGCGTTTGCGGCGGCGTTATACTATATAGACCGCCACGCCAAAAACAGGCGCCCGACCGCAATCCCTCGAAAGCAGACACCTATGCCTTATCGCTCCCTGCGCGACTTCATGACCCGGCTCGAATCCGAAGGGCGGCTCGTCCGCGTCTCCGCGCCCGTCTCGACCAATCTGGAAATGACCGAAATCCAGACCCGCCTGCTGGCCGAGGGCGGCCCGGCGGTGCTGTTTGAAAACGTCGTCAACGAGAACGGCGACAAATCCGACATGCCCGTGCTGGTCAATCTGTTCGGCACGGTCGAGCGGGTCGCCTGGGGCATGGGGCGTGAACCCCACGAGCTGCGCGAAGTCGGCGAGACCCTCGCCTTCCTGCGCCAACCCGAACCGCCCGGCGGATGGCGCGAAGCCGTGGGCATGTTGCCGATGGTCAAGACCGTCATGGCGATGCAACCCAAGACCGTCCGGTCCGCGCCGTGTCAGGATATCGTGCTGACCGGCGACGATATCGACCTCGCCCGCCTGCCGATCCAGACCTGCTGGCCCGGCGAACCCGCGCCACTGATCACCTGGCCATTGGTGGTGACACAGGGCCCGAACCCGAAAGGCGACCGGACGGACGGATACAATCTCGGCGTCTACCGGATGCAGGTCACCGGGCGCAACACCACCCTGATGCGTTGGCTGAAGCATCGTGGCGGCGCCCAGCAACACGCGCGCTGGAAGGCCGAACGCGACGAATCATTCCCCGCCGCCGTGGTCATCGGCGCCGATCCGGGCGCCATTCTGGCCGCCGTCACCCCGATCCCGGACACGGTCTCGGAGTATCAGTTCGCGGGGCTGTTGCGCGGCGCCAAGATGGAGCTTGTGGACTGCAAAACCGTCCCGTTGAAAGTTCCCGCACAAGCCGAAATCGTGCTCGAAGGTCACGTATCGCTGTCGAATTATGGCGAGGAAGGCCCCTATGGCGACCACACCGGCTATTATAATTCCGTCGAATCCTTTCCTGTTTTCACCATCAGCGCCATCACCATGCGGCGCGACCCGATCTATCTGTCCACCTTCACCGGGCGCCCGCCCGACGAACCGTCTATTCTGGGCGAGGCCCTGAACGAAGTCTTCATCCCGCTGCTGCAACAACAATTCCCCGAAATCACCGATTTCTGGCTGCCGCCCGAAGGCTGCTCCTACCGCATTGCGGTCGTGTCCATACGCAAGGCCTATCCCGGCCACGCCCGGCGTATCATGATGGGCGTGTGGTCCTATCTGCGCCAGTTCAGTTACACAAAATGGGTCATCGTGGTGGATGACGACATCAATGCGCGCGACTGGAAAGAGGTGATGTGGGCGATTGCGACCCGCATGGACCCGGCGCGCGACATCATGATGGTGGAGAACACCCCGATCGACTACCTCGACTTCGCCAGCACCGAACCCAGCCTGGGCTCCAAAATCGGACTGGACGCCACCAACAAACTACCGCCGGAAACCAAACGCGAATGGGGAACCGAAATCCGCATGAGCGATGAGGTCATCGAAAAGGTCGATACAATGTGGGACGAACTCGGCCTGCCCGGCGCCGGAAAACCAATCTGGAAATAGGCGCGTGGCGCCCGATTTATAAAATAACCCTGAAATCATTAGCATGGCTTAACATTCGTTAGCATTCCTCCCGTCGTAGCGAAAATCTGAAATAGGAATATTGTCACTTTCACGCCAATTTCAAGAACGCGAGGGGATTTTTCTAGCCCGGGCACTCCGGCGTCAACGAGTTCATCGTCATTCCCGTGGATGCAGGAATCCAGAGCCACTCGAGCGCCGGTTATAAAGAACTTTCGAAAATTGGCCTCAATATTCCTCAGATTGACACATCACCGGTAAATACAAATAATAACCAAAAAATTGAAGGTGCTATTATGACTGTCGCAAAAATCGCAATATTCTTTCTTTTGGGCCTAATAGCGAGCGCCTGTCAAACGACAAACAATGTCGTTCGCATCGACAATATTCCGATGTATGGTCAGCCGGGGGTTGAAAGGCCCGCTCAACTAAAGGAAGCGGACCAAAACTTCATTAAGACAGCAATGGCTACGATCCAACGACACAAACCGCCTGCGTCTCGTCGCAAGGCAAGCGAAGAATGGTTTCAAGTTGGCGAAAGTTTCATGAACGAGCGAAACGTTGATTTCGCTATGCGGCGTTACAATCAATCCTGGCTATTGGACCCTGACAATTATCAACCTTATTGGGGATTTGGTCGCGCCATGCTTGGCGCCAAATTATTTGATAGATCAATCGTCAACTTTGAACGCGCGATTTCACTTCTCGACAATCCAAAATACGAACCCGCCTTATTAATTGATACGGCTGCCGCATATATGTCGCGCGGGGCAAGTCGCAATAAAGCAACGAACCCAAGTGCGGCCGAGGACTTCAAACAGGCGAACAAGCTTTTTGCGAAAGTAGCTAAAAAATACCCGACAAACGCCAACTTAAACCGCTGGTGGGCAGTCGCCCTTTTTGTAGAGAAGCGATATCGCGACGCCTGGGTCCAAGTCAAAAAAACCCGAGGCCGCAAATTCATACCATTCCCAGAAGGCTTTATTTCCGATCTAACAGCTAAAATGGCGGAGCCTCAATAACTTGCTGCAAAAAATTCGACCTCAAATCTGGATCACCTTCGAATATAAATCCCCCTAATACATAACCGCCGTCGCCGAGCCGCCATCCACCGCGATGGATTGTCCGGTGATCACACTGGCCATGGGCGAGCAGAAAAACAGCACGGCATTGGCGATGTCGTCCGGGCGGATCAGGCGGTTCATGGGGATCGACTCGATTGTTTCCGCCTCAATCGCCGCTATATCGACGCCATCGTCGCTGGCGCGG
>JAESSL010000174.1 GCA_016764135.1 Alphaproteobacteria bacterium | reverse complement strand
ATGAGGGCTTCCGATCTTTTCGTTCGTTGTCTCGAGGCTGAAGGCGTAACCCATATTTTTGGCGTTCCCGGAGAAGAAAACGCCGATTTCATGTTGTCATTGATGGACAGCCCAATTGATTTCGTCTTGTGCCGACACGAACAGGCCGCTGCGTTCGCCGCAGATGTTTATGGGCGACTGACCGGGAAAGCCGGCGTTTGCCTGGGGACGCTTGGGCCAGGGGCGACGAACCTCGTGACCGGCGTGGCCGATGCGAACATGGATCGCGCGCCGCTTGTTTGTCTGATCGGTCAGGCTTCCACGACCCGGTTGCACAAGGAAAGCCACCAGAACATGGATTCCATCGCCATGTTCAAGCCGATCACCAAATGGGCGCATTCAATATACGACGCGCGGAATATCCCTGAAGTCGTTCGCAAGGGCTTCAAACTGGCGGAAGCTGAAAAGCCAGGCGCCACGGTTATTGAGCTGCCGGAAGACATCGCGAAAGACGAGGTCGATCTTGCGCCGATGAAAATTACAAAAACCCGGCGTCCGGCGGCGGATCACAAGGCGATCAAGCAAGCCGTGGATATGATCGACGCCGCCAAAAATCCGCTTATCATTGCGGGGAACGGGGCGGTTCGCAAACGCGCCGCCCAGCAGTTGAAGCGATTTGCGCATAAAGCGGGCATTGGCGTTGTGAACACCTTCATGGGGAAGGGCGCTGTACCGCGGACTGATCCTCATTGCCTGTTCACCATGGGCTTGCAAGGTCACGATTACATCAATGTGGCGACTGATGAAGCGGATCTGATTATTTCAGTCGGCTATGATCTTGTTGAATTTTCGCCGTCCTTCTGGAACGTGCATCCGGACAAGAAAATCATCCATATTGATTTTTGGCCAGCGGAAATTGACAGCGATTATCCGGTGGCGGTCGATATTGTTTCCGACGTCGCCGACGCGTTGTGGCAGATCAATGAAGAACTGAACGCGCGTCATGACGCGGCGGGCAATCTGCCGCTGTTCGATATTAACGGGCGTCAAAAACTTCGTCAGGCCATCCTTGACGATTTCG
Source organism: Alphaproteobacteria bacterium (assembly GCA_016764135.1). Classification (GTDB taxonomy): domain Bacteria; phylum Pseudomonadota; class Alphaproteobacteria; order UBA8366; genus JABJJH01. Next base: position 10,538 of record JAESSL010000174.1, on the reverse strand, counting down.
CCATGGAGGAAAACGATGAAACCTTCCCGATGAAACCGCAGAAAGTTCTGTGGGATGTACGGGAAGCGCTGGGCCCCGACGATATTCTGTTGAGCGACGTCGGTGCGCACAAGATGTGGATTTCGCGCTATTATCAATGCGACACCGCCAATACTTGCATGATCTCCAACGGGTTCTGCTCTATGGGCTTTGCGTTGCCCGGCGGCATGGGCGCGAAAATAGCCCTTCCCGACCGGAAGGTTCTGGCGATTTGCGGCGATGCCGGGTTCCTGATGAATGTTCAGGATCTGGAAACCATGGTGCGGCGAAAGTTGTCGGTGGTGATCATGGTCTGGGTGGATGGCGAATACGGCCTGATTAAATGGAAACAGCAAAACCATTTTGACGGTCGTCATTCGGAACTGGCGTTTGGAAACCCTGATTTCGATATGCTCGCCAAATCCTTTGGCATGTGGGGCAAGACGGTGGCGTCTGCGGCCGAATTGCCATCTCTGCTGGAAGAAGCTTTGAATCAGGATGGCCCCGCGCTGTTGGCTGTTCCGATTGATTATGCAGAGAATATGAAACTGACCAAACGCCTTGGTGATTTGCAGTTCAGTATTTAACGCTGAGCGCTGAGACGCTTTTTGTTCTCCTATCTACGACGGGGGAATCGCGGGCTTTATAGCCATTGTTCCGAAGTAAACGGGCGTTGCTGTGACGAGCGTCATAGCAACGCCCCCCGTAAGTTTTGGATAATCAGCCGTATCCATCACAGCGAAGGGCGGGGAGAATGAGTTTCAAGGTTAAGTTTTGGGGGGTGCGGGGCAGCATCGCGACGCCATCGCCCAAACATATAGCGTTTGGTGGAAATACCAGTTGCGTTGATGTGTCCTGTGGCGGACGACGGTTGATTTTTGATGCGGGAACCGGGATTCGGAATTTAGGGCACTGGCTGTGGCGTAAAAACGTGCGAGACGCCCATATCCTGTTTTCACACACCCATTGGGATCATATTAACGGATTTCCGTTTTTCTCGCCTGCGTTCCACGGCGAGGGATCTTTTACGATCATGGCGGGGCATGTTGGTGAAATTGGCGGCATAAAGCAGATTATGGCAGGCCAAATGGCCAATCCGACATTTCCGGTTCCTCTCGACGCCATGCGCGGAACCTTGCATTTTGAAGATTTCAACGCGGGTGACAGTTTCCAATTGCATGACAATATTACGGTCCGCACCACCATGCTGAACCATCCGGCGGGCGCCACGGGTTACCGGGTGGAGTTTCGAGGGAAATCAATGTGCTATGTGACCGATACCGAACACATTCCCGGCAAGCCGGACGAAAATGTGTTGGCGCTTATCGAAGGCGCCGATCTGGTTGTTTATGATTCGACCTATACCGACGCGGAGTTTCCGGGCAAGGTTGGTTGGGGTCATTCGACCTGGCAGGAGGGCGTTCGTTTGGCCAAAGCCGCCAATGTGAAGATGTTGGCGATATTCCACCATGATCCGGACCATGAAGACGGTTTTATGGAAGCATTGGAAGCGGAGGCGCGCGCCACATGGTCGGGCGCCATTGTCGCCCGGGAAAACATGCGCATAAATCTACTCTAGGTTCGCAACGGGCTAATTACGCGCTTGAGACGAAAAGCATGTCACTGTAAAATAAGCGCAAATAAATCGATATAAAAATACCGGACCTGCTTGTATGCTTTGCAAAAGATGTCCGGTGAATTGAACAGAGCTTTACCCAAGGGAGAAAGATTATGCGGGACAGCAGATTTTTAAAATTTGCAGGACTGCTTTGGGCCGTGATGATGGTGTTCGGTTGGTCCGGCGCGTTGAGCAGCGCTAGCGCCGCCCCGTTTACGGTTGGTCCGAAGAAGTGTCAGGAATGTCATACGGATGAAGCCAAGGTGCTTTCGGGCACCAAGCACTTTACGTCCCTAAAGACTGTTCACAAAGACAAGCGCGCAAAAAAGATCGTTAAGGCGATCGGCGACAAGCGCATGAAAAAATCCGCCACGTGCAAGATGTGCCATTATACCGAGGCGCAGAAAAAGCCGGGCGCGAAACGAAAGATTGTTGCAGGCCCATCCTGCGAAAGCTGCCACGGACCCGCGTCGGACTGGATTACGATCCATAATGACTATGGTAAGGGCGTGAAACGCGCGACGGAAACAGCGGCTCATAAAACTGAACGCCTGCAAAAAGCTGAAGCCGCAGGCATGGTTCGACCCTCCAAAATGTTTGATGTGGCGTCTAATTGCATGTCTTGTCACGGCTTGGCGGCGTCAGGACTTGATGAGAAGACCGCGGCGACGATGTTGGATAACGGGCATCCGTTAAACCCGGATTTTGAATTGGTGGAATACAGCCAGGGCACGGTTCGCCATCGTTTCTATCCTCCGGATGTGACGGCTAATAAGGAAATGACCGCAGCCGAAAAATCCGAGCTCTATGTTGTTGGGCAAGCAGCGGCCTTTGTCAGCGCTTCGGCGGCTGTCAAAAAGTCCAGCCATGAAAAATATGTGGCGGCGCAGAAGAAACGCATCGCAACAGCGACGGCGGCGTTGGAAGCTGTAAAAGGCTCTGTGCCTGCGGCGGGCGCGTTGTTGGCGGATCCGTCCATCGCAAATGGGCGCGCCTTGGCGGATGCGGTAAAGGGCAAGGATTTGAGCGGCGCCGTTGGTGGAATGTTGCCGTCAAAATACAAGTAGAGCAAAACGACCTGAGTTTCCGCCGCCAAATCGTTATTTGGCGGCGGAATGGTTGATGTGAGTGGGGGGATATAGCGTTGGTTGACGTCGGTGGAGTTGCCACGATGGAGCGGCCGCAACGGTGGTCGACGCCGTTTGGCCCAGATATGTCGGATGCCGATATTACGTCGCTATTTGAGCGCGACGACATCGCGGCGATCGATATTGACAGGTTTCCAAAGCATACGCCCCTTGAAGGCGTGCTGCGGAACGATACGCGCATCGTTCGGTACCGTTCGGGCGATATTGTCGTGCGAGAGGGTGACTACGGGAACTCGGCGTTTCTGGTGCTCAAAGGTAATTTGCGCGTCGTGCTGGCGCCAAAGCTGCCGCAATCGATGCTCGGACGACAGAACGCTAAAAAGAAAGGCTTTTTCGAAGCGCTTTCTCAACTTTGGACAAACTCAACGATCCCCGAAGTGCGAAACCTCTCGGGCTACGAGCAACAAGGCTTGCGCGGTAGTTCAGATAGCCCTGACGCTCGAGTTTTCTTGCAGGACGTGCCCGTCGTTTTGAATAATCACCGGACGGCGATGTTGCGGGAGGGCTCGTTGTTTGGGGAGTTGGCGGCGCTGGGCCGGGTTCCTCGGACTGCGACAATTTTTTCTGAAGATGACGCGGTTCTGTTGGAAATTCGCTGGCAGGGTTTGCGCGAATTACGCAAATACGATCAGGGGTGGCGGCGCAAGATTGATCAGCGATATCGGGAATCTGCGCTGAAAAACCATTTACAAGAAAGTTCCATGTTCGCGCGCCTGGACGACACAACGTTAAACGCGGTTGCGGATAAGGTGCTGTTTGAGACTTATGGCGCCTTTGACTGGAACGTCTCCTTCCAACGATTGCGCGAAAGAGGGTCAAGTCAGGAGGCACCACTCGCCAAGCAGGGCGATTATCCAGACGGATTGTTGATGATTCGCGCCGGATTCGCGCGCGTCAGCGTTCAGCACGGGACGGGTGACCGGACCATAACCTATCTGGGCGCCGGCGATCATTTCGGTCTGGGTGAATTATACGCGGCGTGGAAAAACCCTGATATCGAAGACATGGCTATGAAGACGTCGATTTCGGCGCTGGGATATGTCGATGTCCTGCGCGTGCCGGCGCCGATTCTGGAAGAACACGTCTTTCCGTTTATGGATCCACCGGCGGACACGTTGATGGAATTGGCGGAGCATCCTGTGTCGGATGACGCCCTGATGGAGTGGGCGGTCGAGGAGCGGTTTGTGAATGCGACGCGCGCTATGGTCATCGATCTGGAAAAATGCGTTCGCTGCGATGATTGCGTCCGCGCCTGTGCGTCTACCCATGGCGGCAATCCCAGGTTCCGCCGCCATGGTAAATCCTCTGAAAATCTGATGGTCGCCAATGCGTGCATGCATTGCACCGACCCGGTTTGCATGATCGGGTGTCCGACTGGCGCCATCCACAGGTCGCTACAATCCGGCAGCGTCATCATTAACGATATGACGTGTATTGGTTGCGCGACTTGTGCGAATTCCTGCCCCTACAGCAATATTTCTATGGTGGCGATTCGCGATTCAAACGATCGGCCGATTACAGATCCTGAAAGCCAGAAACCGATCATGAAGGCGACGAAATGCGACTATTGCGAAGGGCAACCAGGAGGACCAGCCTGTGTCCGCGCCTGTCCGCATGACGCTTTGAAGCGCGTCGACTTCCACGACTACAATCCAACGGGGTCAATGTAATGGCTCGCAAAATACCAATGTCGCTGGTGCTTTTTGGTGTTTTGGCGCTGGCCAGTTTCGCCGCCCTGTTTTGGCAATCGCGACTTATTACGGTTCAGTTGGGCGACGCTTCGATCCTGACGGGATATACTCTTTTCGTGACGATACTGCTCCTGGGTATGTTCAACGCCCGAAAAAAACTATCTATGATTCCCTTGGGGCGGGCGCGGACCTGGTTGATCTTTCATGTTGTCCTCGGCGTGTTCGCGTTGGCCCTGTTCTGGCTGCACACTGGCGGTATCTGGCCGCTCGGCTTGTACGAACAATTGCTAGCGGGATCCTTTTACCTTGTGAGCGCTAGCGGCGTTTTCGGCTATCTTTTACAAAAAGCGCTGCCGAGCCGGTTAACGCATACGGGGATCGAAATTATTTATGACCGGATACCCGCTGAAATCGCCGAAATTCGAGAACGGGCGGAAACATTGGTGATTGAGTGCACCAAGGAAACGGGCAGTGAAACAGTGGCGCAACATTATGTTGGGACGTTGTTTTGGTATTTTCAAAAACCCCGGTTTCTCTTTGCCCATCTTTTCGGCGGCGACGCGGCGGGGTTTTGGCTGCGCGGCCCTGGAAGTGCGGCTCGACGTTATCTCAATGACGTTGAAAAAAAGCTTTTTGACGAAATTTTAGACCTAGCGGCGCTGAAAGCGCATGTCGATCGGCATTATGTGTGTCAGGGCGTCATGAAAAAGTGGTTATTCTTACATATACCGCTGGCGGTTTCGGTTGTTACTTTGGCGGTTTGGCACCTCATTCTAGTAAATGTGTATGTATTATGATTAATGATCGGGACCGGTTTCGTCAGGACAAGAGCCCTTATGAACGGCCAAATTTTCCGTTCCGATGCGGGCGTATACGCATCTGGGGAAAACCCTGCAGCGCGGGGCCTGGGTTGAATGGCGCCTGTGGCGGGGTCAGTGAATGTCGCCCCTTTAAAAATGGCGATCGTTGGGAGTGTCGACGAACGCCGAGCGCCGGGGGGGCTTGTGAAAATGGACCCAGTCCGGATGGTTCGTGTTGTATACAGGCGCCGCCTTGTCGGCCTAAGCGATCGCTTCGTGGGTATCGCGGGCGTATCGGTCTTCTGGCGTTCGCGTTTGTGGTGGCGATTATCGCCGCCTTCGGGTTCCACGATGGAGCCGGGGCGCTGGACACATCCAGTCCCGGCGATCTCTCTGGCGCGCACGCAAATTTCACGCAGGGCGTGGGGTGTGTCGCCTGTCATGACACGCATGATAAATCCGCATCCGAGTGGATTCAGGCGGCATGGACGCCCGGGGATTTATCGGAAAATTGCAGCACCTGTCATACTTTCGGCGGTCCTGCGCAAACGCCGCACAATAAGGTGTTTACGGGGGAGGCGGCGTTAGCGGCGTCAAAAACCGAATGCGTCATGTGCCACACCGAGCATAAGGGCGCCGCTGGCGAGATTGTGGCGATGACGGATCAGCAATGCCACGCGTGTCATGAAAAGAAATTCAAGAGTTTCTCGAATGGCCATCCAGCTTTTTCAAAGGATTTCCCCTCGCGGCGCCGCACAGCGATCGCCTTTAACCATACCAGCCATTTCGACAAGCACTTTCAAAACAAGCGTTTCGTCGAGAAAGCGCCGGCGCAACGGTGCGTGACCTGTCACAATGCGGCCAATGCGGACCGGAATGTGCCGGTTCGGTCGTTTGAAACCACCTGCGCGGCCTGCCATGAAAACCAGATTGCAGAGCGGGACCTCCATCTTCTGACATTTCCGGAATTGGAGGAAAATCCGTTCGACAAGGCTGAAATAATCGCGGCGTGCGGACCTGGCGAGGCGGATCAGGAAGCTGCGGCGGCGATCGTCGAGAAATTGGCGGCGAAGCCAATAAAAGCGGCGGCGAACGAGACGAAATTGGAAGCGCGCGTCCGGGAAATGAAGGAAAAGCTCGGACTTATCGAATCACCGAAGAAACCGGAAACGACAAACCAGGCCAACGCCACGCCACAGGAGGACGAAGAATTCGAATCGGTTTCAACGGAAACGTTGCCGCCCTTGGCGATGATGCTGTTGGACGTCGAGGATGGCGAGGACCCGGAAAGTTATGCCGAGCCCGTCAGCGAATTGGTCAATGCGATGATCGAATCGGGCGACGGGGCGATTTTGGACTTGCTGTCCGAACGCACCGATAAAGCAAAACAACTGCTTGCCGGTCTATCGCAGGAACTGGTTCGCAGCGTTGGGTGCGCCTGGGCGTTAAATCAAGAATACGAAGCGCTGTCAGAGCCGGTATTGGGTGGTTGGTATGCGGATGAATTATCGCTTAAATACAAACCGTTGCGCCATGGGGATCCGGTCGTTTTGGGTTGGCTGAACCTGGCCACTAGTTCAGATGTTTCCGAGGACTTTCGGGATCAATTGCTGTCTAGCAGCGAAGGCGCCGGGGCCTGCGCGAAATGCCATTCTGTCAGCACTGAAAAGGGCGTATCAGACGGTCCAAGGAAAATTGAATGGCGCCTGGGCGCTCAATCCGGTCAAAAACATGTTCGCTATCGTCACAAGCCGCATTTAAATTTGCTGGGGCCAGGAGCGTCCTGCGAGACCTGTCACAAAATCAATCCGGATGCGGAGTTTTCCGCAGCGTTCAAGCAGACGGATCCTTTGAACTACGCCAGTAATTTCAGGTCAATTGAAAAGCAAACCTGTATGAATTGCCATGCGGAAAGCAAAGTGAAGCAGGAATGCACGCTTTGTCATGAATATCATGACGAACATGGCTTCCGGAAAAAGATGTTGTCAGGCGATGGGGGCTCGCCCCATTCGGCGCCAAAAATGACAAAAAAGTAGCAAATTCGACTTATTGTTGAATGAAAAAATGAGAATGGCGCGATAAGCTCCGTAAAAGGATGATTATAGCGGGGCGACCATGCTAATATGTACCGCTTGTAGAGCTGGAACCAACTGGTGTAGAATGGTTATTCCGCGTTGCGCGATAAATTGCGGTGGCTCAGGTTTAATTTACACGTTCAAAAAGAACGGATAGAGGCGACGATGACGATTGCTTGGAAAAACGTGTTGAAATTTAGTCGGACCCTAGGTTTGGGGTTGGCGGCGCTAACGATATGGGCAGGCGTGATCGGCGCTGCCCAAGCAGCCGAACCCGTAAAGAACGCGCATGACGCTGTGCTAGCGGAAGGTAGTTATCCAAGCGCCACGCAATGCGCGGTATGTCACAAGACAATTTATAAGGAATGGGCGTCGTCAAACCACGCTTACGCGTCAATCTCGCCAATGTTCCATAAGTTTGAGCAGGCGATTAGCGACCTGACCCAAGGCACGATTGGCACCTTCTGCGTCCGATGTCACCAGACGGTTGGCACGCAACGAGGTGAAAAGCGGGAATTACCGCTTTGGGAACGCAGCAAAGTGTCGAGTGAAGGCATTACTTGCATTACCTGCCATCGTGTCGGAGAGGAGTTCGGTAAAGTAAACGGCGAACGTAATCTGGTGCCGGGCAATATTCATTCACCTGTGTTTGGTTCGGCGAAGGGTGGAAAGTTCGCTGAAGTCATCGCCAAAAAAGATGAATATAAAATTGCGACCAACAGTAAAGAACGCGGCGCTAAAATTCACGGCAGCGTCTCCCCGTTTCAGCAGATTTCAAAATCTGAATTTTGTTCGTCTTGTCACCAGGTGGCGGTGAATTTGGGCATTAAGCTGGAAGTGGTCTGGGAACAGTATCGTGATTCACCTGCCGCGAAGAATGGCGTTCAGTGCCAGGAATGCCATATGGGTAAAACGCCTGGTCGTGCTGACGGTTATGTAAAGGCGCCGGTCGCCGTGGTGAACGGGAAAGAAATTAATCCGCAACGCGATCATCACAACCACTCATTCTATGGGCCCGGTTATCCGATCGCGCATCCTGGAATTTTCCCACACAACCCCGAAGCAGAACAATGGACCATGCAGGAGTGGCTGACGTTCAATTATCGCGCAAAATGGGGCAGTGAGGAATTCGAGGAAACGGTCGAGGAGTTGACGGAGGCGTTTGAAGGTATTGACGACGCCCTTGGCGACAGTATCGACCATGACGCCTTTGCCGAGGGGGTCGACGCCCTAGAGGAATTGATCGCCGATCGGAAAGAAGGTCGTATTGTTGACGCCTTCAAGTCCTTGAAGGCGGCGATGGGCAAGGCTAAAGGTGGTGATAAAGCAGCGGCGGTTGCGTTAAAGGCGTCCGTCCAAGGTATTAAAGCTGCGTTGGGCGTGGACTTTCCGGAAGTGTGGTCCGATCCCGGCGATCGGGAAGAGGCCAACGAGGTCGTTGTGGAAAACATCGAAGCGCTGGAAGAAAAACGCTCTTTGCGACGCCAGGTGATGGAAAATGGCAGTCGGGTGGACGGGCCATTTTTCGGCGGGACCCCAACATTGGGGCAATCCTTATCCTTTCGTTACACGGTTACCAACACGGATGACGGCCATAATCTACCGTCAGGCTCTCTCGGAGCGCAGCCGGAAATCTGGTTGAATGTCGCCCTGACAGATCCCAATGGGAAACGTATCTGGGAAACAGGCTACGTAGATAGTAATGGCGATTTCGCTGATATCCACTCGCTTGATGTGGCGGCGGGGACAGTTCCTTATGATGACCAGCTGGTTAACCTTCAGACGAAGTTCCTGACGACAAACGTCAAGGGTACGGATCGGGAAATGTATCTGCCGGTTAATTTCGATATTGATCAGCGGCCGTTTCTGCGCCCGGTTGGATTTCCGACGACAGTCATGAACCACCCGCCAAATGTGAGAATGGAAGGGCGCTCCATTCCGCCGCTGGGAACACGGGACGCAAACTACAGCGTGCCGGGCTCATTGTTGAAGAAGAAGGGTAAATACAAATTATCTTTCCGTATGCGTAGTCGAGCGGAACCAATTTACTTCATGCGGTTCGTCGGCGCGACGAAGGAAATGGAGCGATCCATGAACGAATGGATGTTGGATATGCATCCGTATACGGTTGAATTCGAAGTAAAGTAAGGTTGGACCTGAATCAGTCCACCAAACGCCTCGAAAGTAACCGAGATGTTTGGTGAAGGTTGGTAAAATAGAGAACGGTTTGCTCGAGTATTTTGAAAGCTCGGATTTAGCGCGGCCGTGGGGAGATAGTCGATTGTTTTCCGATACGAAGAAGGATAGCGGCGCGTTAGGCGCCAGGTTGGGGGCGATAGCGTTTTCAGCAATGTTGCTGAGCGGTAGCGTCGTGCTTGCGTCAGGCGAAGACGGCGGACCGACTAAAATGTCGCCGGCGGCGAAGCCGACGCAACTGGAATCAGGCGCTTTTGGGCCGGATCCGACGTATCCTGATAAGACGTATGACGCCAAGGAACAGATCAAAATCTATGGCGGTAAAAGCGCATCTCCAACGCCGCGACCTTTGATCGAGCTCGGCACGCCAATTTATGTTGAGGGGCCCTTACAAGACCCCATTAACGTAATTGGTCGAAAAAATTTGGTAATGCCAGCCTTCAATGTATCGGGTGACTGGCGTACAACCGTCTCCTTCTCCGATTCGGGTAATAAGGAAGTTGCGCGAATCGCGACGGACATAAACCTGGATATAGATTTAAAATTGACAGCGACCGAGAGGGTTCACACGCAGATTGAGCCCTTTGAGCAGGGTGGCCAGTTTTTAAATTATCAATTTGCCGGCGACGATCGTGACCAGGGCAATGGTACGTTTGACGTAAATATATCTAAAATGTTTTTCGAAGGTGATGTCGGCTCCATATACGCGGGATTGGCGGATGAGTATACCGGACTGGACCTACCGTTCAGTTTTGGTTTGATGCCGTTGTTCTTCCAAAACGGCATCTGGCTGGACGACGCCTTTGTGGGGGGGGCATTTGCAATTCCGGCGCTTAACAGCCCAATTCTTGATATCAGCAATATGGATATTTCGTTTTTCGGCGGCTTCGATAAGGTGACGACGCCGGGGATCAGGGATGCACAAGGCAACCTTGCAGATCATGGCGTCAACATCTACGGCGTAACAGCCTTCATCGAACGGAAAGAGGGTT